>CANCOG010000164.1 GCA_947379685.1 Flavipsychrobacter stenotrophus
AAAGAGATCATCGGAATATCAAACAAAAAGCGGATTCTTAAAAATCCGCCGGGTATTTTTACTAAATTTCAAAGTGGAACTGAGGGACTTGCATTCGGATATATTCCCACCTCGGGAACTGATTATGTCTGGTTTATGCAATTTGATACTCGTCTCGGAGATGTAACAAATAGTACCGCCGATGAGATAAAAACCTTTTGTAACAAAATGCTCAAAGATTTTCCTCCGGTTGTTAAGGAACTTCTAGGGTCAACTGATTTTCAATCGAGTTACATTTGGCATACCCGTGACTTTGATCTGTTGCCAACATTTCATAAAAATAATGTCGTACTGATAGGAGACGCTGCCCATCTTGCTTTACCATTTACGAGTGCAGGAACTACTAATGCGCTAAAGGATGCTGAAACACTATTACATTGCCTGATTGACTACGCCAGTTATGAGCTCGCGTTTACTAAATTCTATGAATTAAGGGCTCCGGAAATTGCAAGTCACGTTCAGCTTGGGCGTGATCTGAAAGCAGCATTCCTTAACCCTCAGGTAAAGAGCGAGGAAGAGAGCCCAACCCCCTTATTCTCCAAGAATGGACATCATATAGCTGAAGCTGGTAAAAAATGCGTTAAAATCGTATATTTTACCGACCCAATTTGCTCTACTTGCTGGATAATTCAGCCTTTCCTGAGGAAATTTCAGCTAGAATATGGCGATAATTTCACTATTGAATATAAGATGGGAGGTCTCCTGCCATCCTGGGATGAATACGGGCCTAATAATAAGGTAGGCAGCCCCATGGATGCAGCTAAACACTGGGAGGAAGTCTGTCTGGCACATCAGATGCCGCTTGATGGTGACATATGGTTCGAAGATCCATTGTATTCTTCTTATCCACCTTCCATTGCATTTAAGGCAGCTCAACTTCAGGATCTCGAAAAAGCCGAATTGTTTCTTAGGCGTATTAAGGAAATGGTCTTTCTTGAAAAAAAGAACATTATCAAATGGCAATTTCTCGAAAAGGCTGCTTTAAGTGCCGGGCTTGATGCGGCGCGTCTACAGCGCGATTTTGAAGGTAGGGCTCCTGAGTTGTTCCGAAACGATCTTCAGCAAGCCAAGCAGCTTGGGGTTACAGGGTTTCCAACAATGTTTTTCTCCAATGGTTCTGATAAGAAATTTGTAATAAAAGGCTTCCAGCCTTATGAAAAATTTGAGGAGGCGATACACCATTTTCTGCCTAATATTCAAAAACAACCTATAAATACAGATCCTGAATGCCTTTTTAATGAATTTCAGACTATGACTGAAAAAGAATTTGCCTTTCTCAGTAACATAACCATTGAAAAGGCCAGGGAAATATTGAACGGGCTATATGAAAACGGCATCATCGATAAGTTTAAAAGCAAGAACGGGGTTATCTGGAGTTATTCAGTTTTTTCCTGCTCCTGCTAATTGCTTATCCTAATTTCTTTAATAGTTTTTCAACCCTTTTTCGTTTTGTCTCAGTTTCAATATCTGGCATCCTATCCCTGAGGATTTTAATAAATTCGGACCTGTATGACTGTGAAATCAATAGGTTTATTTTTTCGGCATATGTGGGAAACTGGTTAGGGAGGCCCATTTGTAGTTGTTCTAATAGCAAGGGTAAAATATCATCATGGTATTTTTTTACAGAGCCCAATTGAACCAAAATTCCAATGGTATGGTCTTTTGTAATCACAGTGCCTGCATTAGCTGCTTCGAGTATTTTGGGAAGTGCATTGTAAACCAGATCAGCATTCTTAAGTGCAATAGTGTCGATAGCACACATGGCTCCCCAAACCATCCGGTTATTCTTGCTATCTAACAATGCTATGAACTCTTTTGCGAATCCTGCGATCAGGTCCGGTTTACGTTCCCCCAATTCATACAGCACTTTAATACAATCACTTTGAATTTTTTTATTGCTCAGGTTGTTCACCAGTTCAGCTATTGCCTTGCTGTCTCCAGATTCGGCAAGCAGGGCCGCAAGCTCTTTATTGGGCAAAGTATCTCTTCTGTTTTGTGCTGACGATAGTTGATCGAGTACTGACATATTCAATTTTTTGAGCCGTAAAATAGGTAAATACCTTGGTTGTTCTATTGGTTTAATAAAAAACACCGACCCTTTTTATTTGGCCGGTGTTGTAGCATTTGGAGAAATATTTCAATATTACCTGATCAATGTAACGTCTCCCTTGAGGATGATTGGTTTTTTATCGGAATTGGTACAATTAGCAACTACCGAATAATAATAAGTACCTATGTCGACTGGGTTTCCATTATATGTTCCATCCCAGCCTTTTTCATCGCCAGTTGTAGACTGGAATACAATTACGCCCCAGCGGTCAAAGATCGTGAATTCGCTAAGTGCATATTCAGGTGTTTTTACAACCCTTAGTATATCATTTTTTCCATCATTGTTGGGGGTGAAACCCGAAGGGACAAATATTGTTCCGTTACAACATGATTTCACGGTTACATCAACTTCCTGGCGAATGCCGAGGCAATTACTTTTAAAGGAGATCTCAGAGGCGTAGAATTTAAGAACACCGACAGTATCGGTAGAAGGGTAGGGAGCAAAAACGGTTGGAGTACCACCGTTTTCTGACGGATACCACATCAGATTGTTATAACCGGGAACGATCAGCGGCATTGCTGGTGAATATTGGCAAATTGTAATAGGTGGTGCTTGAATGATTGTGTTAGGGGTTTCAAGTACATCTATTTTTTCGTAAGCAGTTGCAGAGCACAGCCCAGAATTAGTGACAGTAAGTACATATGTGCCAGAATTTGCTGAAGTAGCTGTTGTGATAATTGGATTTTGTACTGCGGATGTATAACCACCGGGGCCTGTCCATGAATAACTATAAGTGCCTGAAGGTGGATTGACATCGGCATTCAGCACCAGTGTTGCACCGGTACACAAGAATGTGTCGATTGTTGTTATTACAAAATCTGTTGGTATAACTGTGACAGTAACACTTTTTTGAGTAGCGCAAGTTGTACCAGGGTAGTTTGCAGTAACTGTATACGTATTTGTTGATTGTCCAGTCAGCGTAGGTTGCTTTATTCCTGCACTGTTAAGTCCGGTTGGTGGTGTCCAACTATAAAAGAAACTATCGCTGCCATTTACCCGCAATGTGAAACTACTATTTTGACAAATAGTGGTGTCCGCAGTAAGAATTGTAAAGTTAGGTTGTTGTGTCGTGATATGTATAACATCGGTTTTTGCGGCACACAACGAACCAGGCAGAGTAGCACTTACAGTGTAAGTAATAGAAGATCCCGGTGTTGAAGTTGGTGTCTGAATAGTTGTGTTATCCAAAAAAGTGCCTGGAGACCAGCTGTAGGTGAGACCTAGTGTACCAGTTGCTATTATATGAACGGTTGAACCGGTGCAAACAGTTGTGTCCTGCGTTAGGATGTTAACAAAAGGGGCGTCCAGAATGTTCAAGGTAATAGTGTCAATAACACCGCAAACAGTAGGAGAACTTAGGTAAACAACCAGAGTTTTTGTGCCTGTAGCAGTTGTAACAAGACCGTCAACCTGAAAGCCAACGGTTGAATCGCCCACGTTCATTGTTACGGAGTCAGGGAGCGTAGAATAATCGAAACTAGAGGTTGCAGTGCCACCGTAACTAAATTTAAATTTAGTAGGCGCAGTTACTTTTTTAGAACTCAATATTTTTATAGAATCTGGTCCGCAGCCTTTTACTATTGCGTTTGGAACGCCTAAGATTGTCCGGCCTGCATTTACGTGATCGAATCGGTATGAATTTGTTTTAAGGCTACCTGCGGCCAGGAATACGCCAGAGTCATACAATCCGTTTTTTGCGTCTACTATTGACATTTTGATCCTGTAGGTGTCACATGGTGTAACTGAATGTCTGGCGGTTAATTTCACGGTATAGCCTTTATAAGGTATAGCCGTTCCTCCAGTATTATTATAATAATATGATGAAAATGGTGAACCTGAGCCCATAGCATTACATAAAGAAATGGAACAGGCACCGCAACCACTAGCAGTACCAACATTAATACTGTTTACAGTAACAGGAATATTGGTCCCGGGGACCAACGCCATGTTTACCCCAGGTAGTGAAGTTGAAATTCCAGGGCCAGAAATAAAAAATGCGAATGCATCATTATAAGGTCCACAGGTTGAACTGCGGTATTCTTCAGAACCAAACTGGTAGTCAAAACTTACCGTATCACCCTTTGGTATAAAGTGAATAATTAATTCGCAAGCATCAGTATCTATAGTTGTAGAACCCAGTAGTGAAACAAGGTCGGGATCTCCATGTGTATACATTGCCCCAGTAGCAGATGTACTTCCTGACGGAGAACTTGCAGAATAAGGGCCTGTTGCATTACTAACCCGTCCAGTGCATAAAACAATACCACTATCAAGTGTAATAGGAGTTGAAACCGAAACAAATGTCCCATTGGACAACGAATGGCATATTAAAGTGTCGCTAACAATTGTAATACCCGGTCCCGCAAGTTTTGCAGCAAGGGACGCCGCAGAACCAGTCGGTGTTATTGTCAACTGAGCAAAAGTAGGTGTAGATAGCGTAAAAATTATGGCAATAGTGAGGTATAAATGTTTGATATTGTATACTTTAGAAAGCATGGAATTAATGTTTAGCGATGCAATTTACGAATTTCCCGTCTAACGCAAAATTACTTAATTGTAAAGTATGGCAAAATTTTATTTTATTATTAATTTTTGGTTGAAGCCGGGGAAATTGCCAACCGAATGGCCGGTAAAAGAAAAAGCTCATGAACAAAATGGTCGTTCATGAGCTTTTGTTGTCTCGCAACAAATAAAATTCAAAGAAGTAATGTGCTATTATTTTATGTATCCCAATATCTTTAGCATACTTTGCGGGCTCTGCTCTTTCGCATACAACCAATCTTCCATTTTTCCTTCCTTGTCATACTCTACAACAATATGTTTAGGAGAAGGTATCATGCAATGTTTAATACCGCCATATCCGGCAAGTTGATCCTGGTAGGCTCCTGTATGAAAGAAGCCAATATATAAGGGTTCTGATGTTTTTTCTTTATCAAGTTTTGGAAGGAACACTGCGTTAATATGTTCTTCAGAAGTGTAAAAATCATGGCTATCGCAAGTAAGGCCGCCCAGGTGTACTTCCTGATATTCATTGTCCCATTTATTAATTGGTAACATCAGGAATTTTTCACCAATTCCCCAAGTGTCGGGTAGGGTAGTAATGAATGAGCTATCAATCATATACCAAATTTCCCTATCGTTCTGCATTTTTTCATCGAGCACACTATATACTACAGCGCCCGTTTCCCCAATTGTAAATGACCCAAACTCAGTATATATATCTGGTACGTCTACTTTGTTCTTCTTACATACTTTTTTAATGGTGGAAACAATTTCGTTCACCATATAGTTATAGTCGTAGTCGAAATTCAGAGAATGCTTGATTGGGAGTCCACCACCAATATTGAGTGCATGCAGTTCCGGACATATCTTTTTTAGCTGGCAATAAAGGTTGAGTACCTTATTGAGTTCACTCCAATAATATACGTCATCTTTTATGCCTTTATTCATGAAGAAATGTATCATCTTAAGATGAAATTTATCATTCCCTTTGATTTTATCTACATAAAATTCAAGTACATCGCGGCTCCTGATTCCAAGGCGGGAAGTATAAAAGTCAAATGTAGGTTCTTCCTCAGTTGCAACACGAATGCCGATATTTACCGGGTTTTTAGATCTAATTGATTTTTTGTAATCGTCAAACTCATTCTTGTTATCGAGAACGGGAATAACATTTGTAAATCCATCATTGATCAACTGTGCAATGCTCCGGGTATAAGCCTTGGTTTTAAAGCCATTGCAGATGATCCTGGTTTCTTTAGTGATCTTCTTCTTCAAATACAACTGTTTGATGATGTCAATGTCGTATGCAAAAGAAGTTTCCAGGTGAACTCCGTGTTTCAAGGTTTCTTCTACAATAAATGAGAAGTGTGAGCTCTTTGTGCAATAACAGTAAAAGTACTCGCCTTCGTACTTGTGTTTTCTTATTGCATCGCTGAACATCTTTTTTGCTTTGGCTACCTGCATGCCTATTTTCGGCAAAAATGTCATTTTAAATGGAGTGCCATACTTTGTAATTAATGCCTGGATGTCGACACCGTTAAACAGTAATGTATTGTTGTCGTTTGTATCAAAACCTTCCTGAGGAAAATGAAAAGTCTGGTGTACGAGATCTGTGTAGGTATTATTCATTTATTGTCGCCAAAGTTGCAATGAAAAAAATGGAGTTAAACTGTATACAAAATTAGTTATTTACCGGAATGTTAGCGGAATTTATTTTTTGGTTCCCCAAATTTAATGTTACCGGGTATTCCATTATGTTTGCACTTCGGCATCACCATGAAGAAAGCATTGATACAATTGCACCTGGCAGTTTTGCTATGGGGTTTTACAGGAGTTTTAGGACGTGCTATATCGCTGGATGCGCCAGTGCTGGTGTGGTACAGAATGCTATTTACTGCCCTGTTTATGGCAGGCATTCTCACTTATAGAAAGCAATGGACCCGAGTTTCCCGGCGGGATATGATTCAGCTTCTTATGGTAGGTTGCCTAATGGGTTTGCACTGGGTCGCTTTTTATGGTGCCATAAAGTTTGCAAATGCAACTATCGCCCTCGTGTGTTTGTCTACGGCCAGTGTTTTTACGTCGCTGCTCGATCCTTTTGTAAACAAAGGGAAGTTCGATTATAAAGAAATATTATTGGGCATACTTGCACTGTTGGGGGTTTATTGCATTTACCAGTTCCAGGTGATGTATGGTTTGGGGATCCTTTTTGGGGTTATTGCAGCTATTTTGAGCTCGGTGTTTACAGTACTTAATAAACGGGTTGCACATAAATACCCGGCCCGGACTATGGTGTTTTACGAGATGATGACTGGCTGGGTATTTATTAGTTTGTTGTTGCCCTTACAGTTTATTTATTTTCCGGCAACACGCTTTTTACCACATACCACTAATATGTTCGGCGCATTTTGGCATCAAAACGACTGGTTGTGGCTCGTTATACTAAGTTTGTGCTGCACAGTTTGGTCGCAGTCTTTGGCGCTTACCGCATTGAAGAAACTTAGTTCGTTTACGGTAACATTGTCCGTTAATCTCGAACCAGTTTATGGTATGGCTCTTGCATTTCTTATTTATGACGAAAATAAAGAACTGGGTGCCGGATTCTTCACGGGAGTAGGTCTAATTCTCCTTTCCGTGGTTTTACAAATGTTCAGGATGCTTAAGCCAAGACTCTCGCCAGGGTTTATTCGGGAAAAGGGAGGGATTGATTGATGTGGCGGCACATGATACTAGTTGTTATTTTGACCTGGCAAGCTAACATGTAGTTTTGACTCAAAGTTATAAAACGCTCCGGGATAATTTGGAAAACAAAACGCCCATGCTTTTAGAGCAAGGGCGTTTTAGGAAATAAATAAAATGCTATTAATTAAGGTGCAGCTTGCCTTTCTTAGCCAAAAGCTCTTCGACAGTTTCAACGTACATTTCATCAGATACACAGCAATCCACCGGACAAACAGCAGCACATTGCGGTTCATCATGGAAGCCCTGACACTCAGTACATTTATTAGGAGTGATGTAGTAAACATCTACAGCTATTGGTTCGTGTGGAGCAACTGCATCCGTTACAGTGCCATCCATTAAAGTATAGGAACCCTTTACTTCAGTTCCTTCAGCAATAGACCATTCAACGCCACCTTCGTAGATCGCATTATTAGGACATTCCGGTTCGCAGGCACCACAATTGATGCACTCATCAGTTATTTTAATTGCCATTTTGGGTTGTGTTTAAGGTTATTTAATTGTTCACAAAGCTACAAATTAGAATTCAATTTCTCAATTCGGCATTTCGATAATTTGACAATTTGTCAATGGGGTTTTTATAAAAAGGATTGATTTGAATTGTTCTCAAAAAGAGATTTTTGTACATCTTCACGTCATCCTCCAATTGCCAATTAATTAATCAACCAATTGTCAAGTTGCCAAATTGCCAAATTGTCAAGTTTACCCGTTAACAATAGCTGCAATGCCAGGCAATTCCTTGCCTTCAAAGTATTCCAGCATTGCGCCACCACCAGTAGAAACATAGCTAACTTTATCGGCAAGGTGGAACTTATTCACTGCGGCAACGCTATCACCGCCACCAACAAGTGAGAATGCGCCCTTTGCAGTTGCTGCAGCAACTGCTTCTGCAATTGCTTTTGTTCCATGCTGGAATTTATCCATTTCAAAAACACCCATAGGGCCGTTCCAGAGAATCGTTTTTGCTTCTCCGATTATTTTTTTGAATTGGTCAATAGCCATCTGGCCAATATCCAGACCCATCCAACCTGCTGGAATTTCGTTGCTTAGCGCCGAAGAGCAATTTGCATCTGCTGCAAACTTATCAGCTATAATGCTATCGGCAGGCAAATGAATGCACACGCCCTTTTCATCAGCTTTTTTCAGCAATGCAATTGCCATTTCCAGACGATCGTCTTCACAAAGTGAATTACCAATCACTCCGCCTTCAGCTTTAAAAAAGGTGTATGCCATACCGCCACCAATAATTATGTCGGTAGCCCTTTCCAGCAGATTTTCAATAATGAGAATTTTGTCAGAAACCTTTGCACCACCAACTATGGCAACGAATGGTTTTTGGTTGTTGTGCATTACCTGCTCAGCGGCAGCCACTTCACTTTCCATGAGCAGGCCAAACATCTTTTTGTCGCCAGGGAAGAATTGGGCAATTACAGCAGTAGACGCGTGAGCGCGGTGCGCCGTTCCGAATGCATCATTAACATAAACATCACCCAATTTTGACAGTTTTTCTGCAAAGTCCTTGTCGCCTTTTTCTTCCTGCTTGTAGTAGCGTAAATTTTCCAGCAACAATACCTGACCTGGTTTAAGCGCAGCAGCTTTTGACGAAGCATCGTCGCTGATACAATCTGTACTGAACTGAACATCAATGCCAAGCAATTTAGCGAGATGATCAGCGGTTGGTTTCAATGTGAAGTCAGCCAATGTAAGGTTTGGCTTTTTTTCAATGTCTTTCAGCGGGCGCCCCCAGTGACTCATGAGAATGACTGCACCGCCATCGGCCAATACCTTCCTTATAGTAGGTAATGCCGCGGTAATGCGGTTATCGTCAGTAATTACCCCGTTCTTGATGGGCACATTAAAATCAACGCGTATCAGCGCCTTCTCGTTTGCGAAATTGTGACTTGTAAATCTTGACATGTTGGCAAAGTAAAAAATTAAAAGTAAAAAA
>CANCOG010000165.1 GCA_947379685.1 Flavipsychrobacter stenotrophus
TTATAAGTCAAGTGCAAAAGCCATCATGACAGGCGATTGGTGCCGTACATTTTCAGCAAGCGGCAGTCCCCTCACAGAATTTGTACTTAATTTTGGCGAATGCAATTCACTCTTAAGCTTGATATACCTGTTTTGCCCAGGACGATAGGGTATTCTGATTCTATTTTGCTTACTGGTTCGTGCTTTACGGAGCATATTTCCGACAGGTTGCAGCAGCATAAGTTCCGGGTATTGTCAAATCCTCACGGTATACTGTTCAATCCGTTGAGCGTGGCAAGTAGTCTTGATGGCTACCTCGCAGGGAAAGAGTATGGGCACAATGATCTTTTTTACCTGAATGAGTTGTGGAACAGCTGGGACCATCATACGCGATTTTCGGATATTGATGCGGATGTGGCGCTGGCGGGTATCAATGCATCGCAACGGGCAGCAACTGTAACATTGAAGGAAGCCGGTTGGCTGATCATCACTCTTGGATCAGCTTTTCAGTACTATCTAAAAGAAAATGGGCAGCCTGTAGCTAACAATCACAGGGCTCCATCGCAGTGGTTTGAAAAACGGCTGCTGGGTATAGATACAATTAGGGAAGCCTTGGGTAATACCCTGCAACAGTTGTTTACAGTAAATCCTTCTATAAATGTACTGTTTACAATAAGTCCTGTAAGGCATATTAGGGATGGGGTTGTTGAGAATAACCGCAGTAAGGCCCGGTTAATAGAAGTGGTGCATACACTTTGCCAGAATTTTGAGCAGGTTCATTATTTTCCGGCTTATGAGTTGCTGATAGATGTTTTGCGAGACTATAGATTTTATGATATAGACTTCGTTCACCCCAATTTTATGGCCACCAGCTATGTTTGGGAGCGATTTGCTGCATCATGTATCGGCGTAGAGCATCATGGCCTGATGAAAGAAATAAATGAAATTGTAACGGCGAGCAAGCACCGGCCACGGTTTCCTGAAACCGAAGCACATAAAAAATTCATGGAACGCCACGCAACTGCAGTTAAGGCACTGTTGCATCGATTTCCTTTCCTTGATCTGCAGCAAGAACTTTTTTATTTTGATAATTGATGATTAGTGTGCTTTTTTAGCGGGCTGCAAGTGAGCGGATTCTCTCTAATTTCGTACATTTGTTAAAGTAACAATGAAAATTAATTTTTTGAACATCTTTTGGTGAAACGACATTAATTTTGCAATTTGTACCTGATTTTATAAATACCAGATTTGATTCAAGTTTTAACTGACCCGGCAAATACATTGAGTGTTACTGATATGAGCAATTCCGCGCGATTCATTGTTATTGATGACGACCCACTGAACAACACGATCTGCAGGCTGACGATTAAAAAAGCGCTTGGAGGAGTTGACGTAAAGACGTTTACTGACGCTACACAAGGCTTACAATATATTGACCAGGAATATTCAAGTCCTGCACCTGAAGGCGAACCATCTACTGTACTTTTCCTGGATATTAATATGCCAATTATGAATGGATGGGAGTTCTTAGAGAAATACGAATGTCTGAACCATACTGTAAAGAGTAATATAAAGGTATATATCCTTTCATCGTCGGTTGATGACAGGGATATTGAAAAAGCACAAGCCAATAAAAATATTGTCAATTATCTAGCCAAGCCAATAACTAAGGAGACGATCATTAATATCACCTGATCATCAGTATTATCCTTGATTTATTTTGATAAAGCCTGGCAACGGGCATAGTCATTTTGTAGTCCTGCAATTGCGGGACTATTGTTGTTTGTGCCAAACGAAGTCCAATGGATATCGAATGCTTTTGGAAAAAGGCGGATAAAAGGAATGGCGCCGTTCGGGTGTTTATGGTTATAAATGCTGTGTGAAACGATTATTTGCGGCGCACTATTGTTTCGTAAATACAACATGTTCCAAGTATTGTATTCCTCCTAAATTTTTGAAAGCGGCTAAATATGGAACTGGCCAACATGGATCAGAACAAAGTCACTTCTTACGCACTATACCTGATGAGGGCACTTGACGAACTTGTGGATATTGTATGAGGGAAGATATTCAAGATGCCACCTTGCCATTCCGGGCTAAAAAAAGTAAATCTGCTGTCTACTGAGGCGTGGCCACGGGTGTTTTATTGTCGGTATTGGAGAATACATACTGCACGAGGTTGGCGCCCATCTGGAGGGCGGCCATGTGTTTTTCGGGTGGGTCACGGTGAACATCGAAGTCTTCCCAGCCATCACCGAGGTCGGTTTCGTAGCTGTAAAAACATACCAGTCTGCCCTTGTAAATGAGGCCATACCCCTTGGGTGGCTTGCCATCGTGCTCGTGAATTTTGGGCAGGCCGTTATTGAAATTGAATTTCTGATGATAGATGGGATAAGTGAAGGGTAGTTCCACCAGATCTATTTCAGGGAATACTTTTTTCAAGGCAGGGCGCACATAGGGGTCGAGGCCATAATTGTCATCTATGTGCAGGAAACCACCTCCTTCAAGGTATTTTCTCAGGTTCTGGGCCTCTGCGTCGCTTAGCGCCCAGCGGCCATGGCCGGTCATATGAATGAAGGGGAAATTGAAAATATCTGTACTTCCAACCTCTACCCTTGCTTCAACCGGATTGAAGCTGGTATGCAGCTGTTCGTTACAGAAATTTGCCAGATTTTTAAGGGATGTGGGATTTGCATACCAGTCGCCACCACCGTTGTATATGAGCAATGCCAGCTTCATACTTTGGGCCGATGCTCCAAAAAACAACAGCATAGTTGCTGCCAGTAACACAAATCTCTTACTCCCTGCCATCGTTTATCATGTTAAAATGCGCACAGGCTGCTATTGCAGCGGTTTCGGTACGCAGCCTCTGGTTACCCAGTGACACTGGTTTGAACCCGTAAGATACGGATAAACTTACTTCATCGGTCCGGAAATCTCCCTCGGGGCCAATAAGTATAACAGCTTCCGTTCCCGGGTTTAACAGTTCAGCCAGGGGTTTACGCTCCTTTTCTGAAATACAATGGGAAATAAACCGGTCATTGATATGGCAGTATTTCTTCAGTACATCGGCCAAGGGCATAATATCGGTTAGCTCGGGCATAAAATCCTGCTGGCTCTGCAACAATGCCGAGGTAAGGAGTTTTTCCCACCTGTCGTGCCTGAAGTGTACTTTTTCGGACCTGGCAGCAAAAATAGGGGTAACTGTTGCTACTCCCAGTTCGGTTGCTTTTTCCAGCAACCATTCATTCCGGCTGTTATTTTTTGTGAAAGCGACGCACAAGTGCAGTTGATGGGCAGTCCGGATATTAGATTCCAGATTACTGAGCACCACATCGCAGGAGTGCCTTTCCGCAGTTCTGATGGTGGCCAGGGCTGTGTTTCCCTTTCCATCTGTAATAGTGACCTTATCTCCCGCTTCCATGCGCAGTACCTGCCATATATGTTTTGCAGTGGCGTCGTCGAGGGTAATAGTGGTGTTTTCTTTTAGAGGGCCGTTGTAGTAAAATCGGTGCAATTCGGGCATGGTGCAAAAATAAAAATAAATTACTAACCTAAAACTTATCAGCTATAACATTATGATTTCATTTACGGTTTATTTAAGTGTCGGGTTCAGGGGATTAACGTAAAACCATCTGGTTTTCCGCAATCATTTTTCTCAGGTTGAGCAAAGCATAACGCATTCTGCCGAGCGCTGTATTAATACTCACGCCGGTAAGTTCAGATATCTGCTTGAAACTCTGATCTGCATATATACGCAATACTATTACTTCGCGCTGTTCTTCCGGCAGGGCTTCCACCAGTTTCCTCACGCTGTCGTGCACCTGGCGTTTTTCGATGCCGTCGGATGCCATATCACCGGCGCCAAATAGTACAGAAATATCCTGTCCATCGGGTAAAGTAACATTTACATGTTGCCTTGCGCGGCGGAAATGATCCATGCACAGGTTGTGCCCAACCCGAATTGCCCAGGGCAGGAATTTACCCTGTTCGTCGTAACGACCCGCTTTAATAGTTTTAATGATCTTTAAAAAGGTATCCTGAAAAATATCTTCCGCCAGGAATTTATCTTTTACGAGCATGTATATAGACGTGTAAATCTTGTCCTTATACCTGTGAATCAAAACTTCAAGGGCCTGCTCATGGCCATTGGAAAAGGCTTGTGCCAACTGGGCATCAGAATAGTGGGAAAGCTGCATAGTTCTACTGTTTAAAACGTCACGTAAATGATTACGCCATTCGTTAGGGATTGATTAAAGTAGATGTCTATGCGCTATAGAGAAAAGTTTAGATTATGAAATATGATGCAAAAAAGGAAAAAAAACTGAAACTACCAAAAATATTTTAACAGCAGTTTCCGGAAACTTTAACCGTTTGTAAATAATAAGACGGATAAATGGGGTAAAACGTTGGTTTTTTTTGAAAATATTTTATTTAGACACCTTTTCACCTGCCCGTTTCTCTTTGAGAGTGGAAGAAGTCTCCCCCCAAGCCAGGAAGCAGGATTGTTGTTTTTAAGTAAGGTGTGGAATTGGATGGAGGTGGGAATAGTAAAACATGTGGAATCAAATAAACAGTACTTTTAGGGCTGTAACTACTATTTATGCAGACAACAGGAAATACTATACTTATTACAGGCGGCACATCGGGAATAGGGCTTGCTTTTGCGAAGAAGTTTTTGGAGCTCGGGAATACAGTAATTATTTGCGGACGCAGGCAGGACAGGCTGGTGCAGCTAGCGGAAAGTTATCCGGGGTTGGTAACCAGGCAATGCGATGTTTCCAATACGCAGGAACGTGAAGCACTTTATAGCTGGATTGCGGGGACTTACCCAGCCACTAATATATTGATCAACAATGCCGGAATTCAGCTGGTTACTGATCTCACAAAGCCTGTGGACCTGGACCGGGTAAGGGGCGAAATGGAAACTAATTTTATTGCACCACTTCATCTGGCTTCGTTGTTTGCAGGGCATCTGGCTGCGCTGTCTAACAGTGCGATCATCAACATTTCTTCGGGTCTGGCGTTCGTGCCAATTGCCTTTATGCCGGTGTATTGTGCTACCAAGGCGGCTATTCATTCGCTTACACTTTCTTTGCGTCACCAGTTGCGCGATACACAGATAAAAGTATTTGAGATCGCACCACCTTCGGTAGATACTGAGTTGGGTCATGACCGGAGAGAAGACAAGAGTCAGACCCATGGCGGGATTCCGATCAGTGAGTTTCTTGCCGAGGCCATGGTGGCCATTGAAGAAGATACTCTTGAGGCGGCTGTAGGTATGTCAAAAAACCTGAGGGCAAAGAGGGAAGAGCTGTTTAGTGTGATCAATAGCGGGTTTTAAACAGACAATGGGGCGGGAGTACATTTAGATGCCGATTAGTTTTTATTTTTGGGGGTGGAGTGTGTCGTGCCCCTACTGGGCTTGTCGAGATGGGAATTTATGTCACAGGGCTTCACCCTGTGCTAATATATCTCGGCCTTTCAGGCCTGTAAAATCCCTGGGCTGATGACTTTACAATGGATCCCCTTATTTTGAGAACCTGATTGTAAAAATTTTGCTACGTTTGTAAACTACTTTTTGTATAAATATTTAACCACAATAATAATTGACAATGAAGAAATTACTGCTTACCCTCACTATGCTTGCCTGCGTTACATCTGGTGTTTTGGCTCAAAAGAACAAAGTAAAAATTGAAACTGAATACGGTGATATAGTAGTGATGTTGTACGATAACACACCTAAGAATACCGAAAACATGCTTACCCAGGCTGCTGCGCATACTTATGACAGTACATTGTTTCACCGTGTGATACCCAGCTTTATGATTCAGGGTGGTGACCCGGATTCAAAGCATGCCAAGCCGGGGCAGATGCTCGGTAACGGTGGTTTGAAGTTTACGATACCGGCAGAGATAAACGATACGAATTTCCATAAGAAGGGCGCATTGGGTGTTGCCAGGGATAACAACCCGGACAAGTCGGGTTCCGCGAGCCAGTTCTACCTGGTAGTGGGTAAGGTGTGTACCGATGATGAGCTCAATAATATTGAGAAAAGAACCGGCAGGAAATTCACAGAGTCGCAGAGGCAGGTGTACAAGACAGTCGGTGGTACTCCGCACCTCGATGGCAATTACACTGTGTTCGGTGAGGTGTTAGAAGGTCAGGATATTGTGGACAAAATTTCTCTGGAAGCTCGCGACCACAGTGACAGGCCTAACAAGGATATTCGCATACTTAGTTTGCACAAGATGAAGAAAAAAAGGAAGAAATTCCTGGGTATATTTTAATTGAAATGTGGAGGTTTAAATTTGTGGCATCCTTTCGGCAATGTGCTTGATATCCTTATAACTACTAATGGCTAAAAACAGAAAACCGGCATTTATAAGTTGCCGGTTTTCAGGAAGGAAAGGGAATAACCCAATGCAGTTCAACAGACGGGAATTTTCTAATCATTCACTTATAATTTTAAGTTAGAAACTGAGACAAAAGTATAGCGATAGTGGCCGCTGGTGAATGACCTGGGTCAATGAGTGAGTTGATTTTGGTCAAGGTATTTGGTGAGCCCAAAGTCAGGCGAGTTTCGTTTGTTTAATGGTTGCAATTTTAACGGTCCACTAAAGAGTGGCAGATTCTGCAAGTGAGATTTATTAATGGTCTATTTTCAGGGCATAAATGAAATTGGCCCAATGGCCCCGAGCATGGCAGATATTTTTCCGGCCCAATATTCAACGCTTTCAGCTGTGGCGTTGGGTGTCTATATAGAGCAAACATATGGTTTTAAGGTGCTCTCCTGTAAGCTTCTGCTGCATGGGGTGAGCGACACCTATGTGGTGGTTGCGGAGCAGGGTAAATATATCCTGAAGATATACAGGGCGGCTCATAGGTCGGCGGGAGAGATTGCAGGTGAAGTTGAGTTGCTGCAAATACTGAAAGAAAGCGGTAGCCCCGTTGCCTATGTAGTTCCGGACGCTGCCGGAGATTATGTGCAGGCTTTTCAGGCTGCAGAAGGGTTGCGGCATGGAGTGCTGTATGTTTTTGCAGCCGGGAAAAGCAACAATGACCTGACGGAAGAACAACTGCTGATCACGGGCCGGACAATGGCTGAGATACACAATGTAACTGCCACTATAACGCTGGCAAACGCACGCCGGGAGTACACTATTGAAACAATGGTGCATGGCCCTTTGAATGTGCTGAGGGATTGTTTTGTTGGATATGCTATGGAGCAGCAGTATGAGTGGTTGTCGGCTGCTGCGCAAGAAATTATTGCCAGGTTTGAACGGCTGGAACACGGGACATTCAGCACAGGATATTGCCATTACGACTACTTTCCCAAGAACTTCTTTTTTGATGAAGCCAATAACATTACGTTGTTTGATTTTGACTTTGCCGGCAAGGGGGTATTGGTTAATGACCTGGCTTCCATTTTCGTGTTTTTCTTCCTCCGGATGGAACATGGTGCACTTACAGAAACTACTGCCAGGGCCGCTTATGCTAACGTAGTTAGTGGATACCGAAAGGTAAGGCCGATTAGTAATACAGAGCTAAGTGCTGTGCCGCATTGTGGCTTTATGCTGCTGTTGTTTTACCTGGGCTTTCAGTACGAAAACTATGATGACTGGTCTAATAGCTTCTTCGGCCCTAATTATCTCGCCGGGCGTATTGCAAGTATGAAACGATACAAGGAATTGTTTTGTGAGGGGTAGAGTTAGTTGTTAAGGTTTTTTGTCATCGCCTATGATGTGTTCAACACTTTCAGCGTTGGTGTTTTATGTCTGCTTTCCGCCGGTTTCACCGGCGGCTATTGTTGTTGAAGCCCTTTAGGCTTCTGCCCAATGGGGGGATCAATCCATAGACATATTGCTCCTTATTCACTCTGACTAGCAGTGTAATGGAGGTTAATTTATAAATGCAACTTTACCGCACCGTTTTCTTTTTATTTCTTTCGTAATCTTCGAAGATAAAACTACCCAGGCCATCGAGTGAGGAATAGAATGCCTTGCCTCCGTTTACCTCGGTAAAATTGCGGACAAATTCCTGCAAGTATGGGTCTTGTGCTATCATGAAGGTGATCACGGGGATTTTCATGCGTCTGAGCTGGCCTGCCAGGTTGAGCGTGCGGTTAAGTATTTTACTGTCAATACCAAAGCTGTTTTTGTAGTACTTGCCACCAATTTTCAAGCAGGTAGGCTTGCCATCGGTGATCATGAAGATCTGTTTGTTGGGGTTTTTACGACGGCGAAGGAGCTCCATGCTGAGTTCCAGTCCGGCGACCGTGTTGGTGTGGTAGGGGCCGACTTCCAGATAGGGGAGATCCTTCATTTCTATCTGCCAGGCATCGTTACCGAAAACCACAATGTCTAATGTGTCCTTAGGATAACGGGTGGTGATCAGTTCACTGAGGGCCATGGCTACCTTTTTGGCCGGGGTAATACGATCCTCGCCATAAAGTATCATGGAATGCGATATGTCAATCATCAGCACCGTAGAAGTCTGTGCCTTGAAGTCGGTCTCGTGAATTTCCAGGTCATCCTGGTGCATGTTCAGGCTTTCAATGCCACGGTTGATGAATGCATTTTGAAGGCTGCCCGTGTAATTGATCAGTTCCGGTGAGTCGCCAAATTCATATGGCCTTGTTTCTGGGTTGGGTTCATCGCCCTGGCCAGTTTTGAAGGTATGGTGGTTGCCGCTTTTTGCTTTTTTCAGTTTGCCGAAAATCTCTTCCAGCGACCGTTGCCGGATACTCTGTTCAGTTTTGGACGTTATTTTGAACGTGCCGTCCCGGTCGTTTTCCTTTATGTAGCCGTTTTCTTTAAGGTTTTCTATAAAATCGCCTACTCCATAATCCTTATTGGTAAGTCCATATTGCTTATCGAGCTGGCTGAGCCAACTCAGGGCTTCGCCTGCATCGCCGCTGGTGTAACCCAGAAGTTCGGTAAACAGATCCAAAAGCTTCTGGAACGGAGATTTTGCATTCTGGTCGGGAGTGAATTTTGTAAAAAGGAATCCTTGCATGGTTATTACAATTAGCTGATTAGCAGATGTGCTGATTAGCTGATTTGTGTTTTGTGGGTCCTGTATTTCAGTAACTTACAAATCAGCGGCCATTGCATCAGCGGCTAATACACAACTAAATTAGGGATTAGTTACCTCACTGAGGTATTAAATTTACAAATTGGTACATTGAATCGGAGATTAGCTAATGTGCTGATTAGCAAATTAGCTAATTTGTGTTTTAGGTATGTCTGGAATATTTCTGACTTGTAAGTCAAAGCCCTGATCATCCGCAAATTGCCGAATTGGCAAATTGCCGAATTGGCAAATTGTCTC
>CANCOG010000166.1 GCA_947379685.1 Flavipsychrobacter stenotrophus
GAGGCAGAATCAGAGGAAGAATCTTATGAACAAGCAGAAAATAACGAGGAAAAACAAGAAGAGCAACAAGAGGAAGCGGACGAACAACAAGAATTAGCAGACGAAGAACAAGAGGAAGAAGAATAATTGTTCGTTCGATAAGCAATTCAAATTATGTATATAAGGGTGGGGAACAGGTGTTGCTTGGCGAAAAAAATATCAATGGGCCGAGGTGCAGGAATTGCTTTTTTAAGGGTAATGGTAATTTTTGGCTATACGTTTAGCGGCAATGTTGGCTAATTTAATGCATTAGCAAAACATTCAGTCAATTTTCATGTCCAAATAATTCGGGAATTGGACTCCGTTAAATCAATAAAAATTAATTGTGGGCTAATGAAATATCTACTTGCAATTACATTCATGATTTCGAGTTGTTTGAGTTTGATTGGGCAAACCAAGTGTTACTTTACTCCGGATAAAAACAAAATACTCAGTAATAAGAATCTGAATTACTATCTTAATAACTTGATTAAAGAGCAATTCGAGGTCTATCACAAGAAACAACAAATACCTCAATATGTAAGGGGGCAATTTAATTGTCTGGTACACGATACATTATTGGCCAATCCCGATGAATGGTATGCGAATGGCTGCGTGTATCAGGAAGGGGAACCAAGAATGCAATTGGTTTTTTGGGCAAACAATTCATCTAATTTCGTTTTTGTTTATCACCGTGGTGGAATTGCCCTTGGGACACATGCCTTGTTTATGAAGTTTTCTGGAGAGAAGCTAGTGGACGTATGGGTTGGCCAGGTTGACTACGAAATAAAAAAATTGAAGGATTTGGTGGAATATATACAAAAGAACAGTACTCCTGAGGGATCATACGGTGATGAAAATCCTTTCGGCAATAGCGACGACTATCTGTCTTTTTGATTGAATTACTAAGAAAAGTACTGAACTCTGTCATAGTGAAAAATGCCATCCGAGCGAACAACCTCGGCCTTTAAGGGTGACATTTTTCGTGCTCTTATTATTCATTGATGGTGATCGTATAATACAACATAGTATGTCACCCGTTATGGCCGGGGCGAAAATGCTCAGCAATTTCTATAATGATGCAGCTTAATGACCTTTTGAATCGAATTCCATAACAAAACAGGCCACCTTACGGCGGCCTGTTTTTACTTTTAATTTTTTACTTTTTAGTTTTATGGAAAGATACCGAGCTCTTCGTATGATACACCTACTTTGTTGATAGCAACAGTAAATGCAGCAGTACGCATGTCCACCTCGCCATTGAGGCTCAACCATGCTTCACGGATCTCGTGGTAAGAATCGATCATTGTGTCTTCAAGGCCAGAATAAACAAGATCAACTTCATCAGGACCATGCATGATGAGTTTGCGCTCAACATCATTAACCCTTTTGCCAGTCAAACCTTCTACAGTCTGGAGGATGTTTGTATTCTGGTTTTCACTGAAACGCTTGTCCATACGGCCAAAACGAACGTGACTCAGGTTTTTCAACCACTCGAAATAAGATACTGTAACACCACCGGCGTTCAGGTACATATCAGGAACGATCATAACACCTTTCTTGCTCAGTATTTCGTCAGCTTCAGGAGTCAAAGGTCCGTTTGCACCTTCTCCAATGATCTTAGCCTTAATGCGGTCAGCATTAGAGCCGTTGATCACATTTTCCAAAGCTGCTGGTATCAGGATGTCACAAGGCATTTCCATGGTCTCATTGCTGTTCTTGATATTCGTAGCACCAGGGAAATTAAGGATAGATCCTGTTGATTTGCGATGATCAACAACTGCGTAAAGGTCAAGGCCTTTCTCGTTGTAAATACCACCTTCATACTCAGCCAGACCAACAACGATAGCGCCATTGTCCTGGAAGAATTTTGCAGCATGGTAACCCACATTACCCAAACCCTGAACGATCACCTTTTTACCTTCAATGCCGGTAGTAAGACCTATCTTCTTCATGTCTTCAGCAATGTTCACTGCTTCACGGATACCATAGTATATACCCAGGCCAGTAGCCTCAGTACGGCCGCGAACACCACCCTGAGTCACTGGTTTACCAGTAATACAAGCCAATGCGTCAACTTCACCTGGTTTCAGAGATGCGTAAGTATCTACGATCCAGCTCATTTCACGCGCACCTGTACCGTAATCGGGCGCAGGAACGTCGATACCAGGGCCAATGAAGTTTTTCTTCACGAGCTCAGATGCATAACGGCGGGTGATCTTTTCGAGTTCGAATGCAGTATATTTCTTTGGGTTGATCTTGATACCACCCTTAGCGCCACCGAACGGAACGTTCACGATAGCACATTTGTAGGTCATCAACGCTGCAAGGGCCATTACTTCATCCTGATTCACATCCATGCTGTAACGGATACCACCTTTACAAGGCAATTTGTGATGTGAGTGCTGCACACGATAAGCTTCAATTACCTCAATGTTATCGCCGATACGAACCGGGAATTTCATGCGGTAAACTGAATTACAGGCCTTGATCTGCTCAAGGATACCTGCTTCAAATCTTGTGAACTTTGAAGCTTTATCAAAATTGCGCTCCACGCCTTGAAAAAAGCTGTAATGTTCCTGTTGCGCTGGGTTGGCAGTTACTTTTTCCACCTTAATTGTGTTTAAGAATTAATGAATAAAAAATTTATTTGTTCTTTTCTATTTTCGATATTTTCCGGTCTAACATAACCAGATACGCAAAAATTCCCGCAAATATAGTAGCTAATACTGCAACCACAACATATATTTTTCCATTTGAACGCATAGTATCGGCCATTTCAGGCTCTGCATGCACCAAAGTCGTGGTTACCAGCAATAAAAAAACAGTTGCAAGGGTATTTTTTGCCATTATTTTATATTTTTTTCAAAGTCGTACAAATCAGCATTTTCCTTTTCCAGTATCACAAGTTCCGGCCTGATTTTTAATGTTGCTATCCAAACACCCATTAATATCCATCCCGGTACAGCCACGTAAAATACCATACGCATATACTTATCGAGGTCATATTTTGCAAATGCGGGGTTGCCACCATTACCTGGATGCAACGAATCGACCATGCGGGGGAGTATGAAAATCAGGGGAATCATCATAGCAAATGCGAACACATTATATACCGCACTTATCTTGGCCCTCTTTTCTTCATCCTTTATTCCGCTGCGCAGGATGCCATAGGCAAAGTAAATGAGCATGCACATAGCCGTCCCTAGTTGTTTAGGGTCATTGCTCCACCATTCACCCCAAGTGAATTTTGCCCATTCCATGCCTGTTAGCATGCCCAGTATGCTGAAGAAAATTCCGGTATTGGTATATTGCGTAGCAAAAATATCATCACGAAGATCGGAGGTACGCAGGTACTTAATGGAATAATAAAATGCACATGCAAACAACACGATCATGGTAAACCACATTGGCACATGGAAGTACAGGTTACGGATTGTCTCGTTCAGGATATCGAGGTGCGGCACTGGCAGCAACAGGCCACCAACAATGGTATAACCCGTGAGCACAGCCCCTAATATTTTCCACCACCAACTACGCAAGGTTTGCTAAAATTTTTGCAAAAGTAGGGAAAATTAAGTGTTAAATACAGGTGATTTTTTGTGGGTGCAGAATAAATGACGGTGGGGTAGCAACGCTACTAATTTTAGGGATACCGTTAATGTAGTTAGCATTCTGTTAGGCAGAGGTAGCTTTCATTTAACATCAAGCCAACCATACAGTATTCAACACTACGGCTTCCGTAAACCTATTCCTTCATAAATGGCAAAACTATTGTACCCACTTGCGTAACCACTTTCATAAAATAAGCCCCGGAGACAAGCCTGCCGTCCAAATCTATCGACTCATTAATTATTCCATTTATGCAAGCTGCAATGCCTGAGTAAACAATTTTTCCGGTAACGTCTGTAATCTCATAACGTACCGCGTGGCCGGCAATAGTTCCACTCAGTGTAAAACTTCCATTATTTGGGTTTGGAAATAATTTTACCCCGTTGTAAGTTTCATTAATGGAAAGGCCCCCCAAATAATTAGCATATATATTTATAGTATTACTTGTGGCAGTAGCGGAAGATGCACATGGAGCATTACTGACGATAGTACAATAAACTGTATCATCACTATAAACAGCAGTTGTAAATGAAGAAGATGTTGCACCCGGTATTGCGGTACCATGTTCATACCATTGATAAAGGGTGGCCGTACCACCATAACTGACCGTAGCATAAAAAGTCACGAGCTGCCCAAAATAACTGATTGAGTCACCAGTAGAAGTGACAATACTTATTGTTGGTGTAACAGTTGGTGTTACAATCATGGTTATACTATTGCTGGTAACAGTGGCTGGCAATGGGCAGACAGCGTTGCTCGTCAATTTGCAGGTAATTACATCGCCCATTGCAGGAATATAGGTGAAGGTGACTCCTGTATCGACAAATGAGGAGAATTTAAACCATTGGAAAGTTGGCGCGCTACCGCCATTGGTAGGCAGCGAAGTAAAGGTTACTGTGTCTCCTGAGCATACAGTATCCCTGGTAACTATTATGCTATCTGACGGTACGGATATAGCATTTACGGTGATGACACGGGTAGTCGTCGCCGTACCACAAACATTGGTGACTGTGTACGAAACTGTATCAAGTCCGGCAGTAACCCCGGTAATCGTAGTCGCTGACATAGTTGCATGGCTGTTACTGATATGCCATGTACCTCCCGTGACTGAATCTGTAAAAGTAATGGCAGAACCTACACAAACACTGGACGGTCCATAAATTGTCCCCGCAGAAGGTACAAAATCAACCACCATGGGATGAGTAGTTACCGATGTTCCGCAAACTGTAGTAACCGTATATTTAATAGTATCAGTTCCAGCGGTCACAGCATGAATAACACCTGAAGAAGTAACCGTCGCATTTCCAAACGCTGTACTCCATGTGCCACCTGTTGTCGTATCTACTAAAGTAACGGTACTCCCTCCACCACAAACTAATGATGGCCCGGTAATTGTGCCTGAATTGGCTACTGGGTTTATTGTAATTATGTGAGTTGCACTGGCAACCCCACAGTATCCGGAATCAATATAATAAATAGTGTCAACACCTGCGGTTACTCCTGTCACAACGCCCGTTCCCAGTGAAATTGTGGCATGACTGTTAGATGAATACCACAATCCCACGTGCGAGGAGTCCGTTAATGTTATTGTTGACCCAGGACAAACTGACGAAGGCCCCCAAATTGTATCTGCGTATGGAAGAGGAAGGACGAATGCCACTCGTGTAGCAGTTGCCGAGCCACAAAAAGCTGAGGTGGCAGTATATGAAATAACAGTTGCGCCTAACGAAATCGGGGTAATAACACCTGACGATGAAATAGTTGCAACAGAAGGATTAGAACTGCTCCAATAGCTGTATGATGTACTGGCGCCGGTTGTTGTTGCATAACTGGCAGAGCCCATACAATTAATATGGCTTACGGAAATAGTGCCGGTGTCAGGAAGAGGATTTATATTTATGATTTTCATCGCGCTGTCACGGCCACAGGTATTCGTTACAATGTAAAAAATTGTATCAGCATAGGAATTTAATCCCGTGACCACGCCCGCTGACGATACGGTTGCAGAAGTATTGCTGGCACGCCATGTGCCACCTGACACTGAAGGTGTTAATGTAATTGATGCCCCTTGACAAACTGAAGTAGCTCCCGACAAAGACCCCGGATTTGGGAGTGGGTTTACTGTCAAAGAATAGAAGGTTGTGACGGTCCCGCAGGAATTTGTAACAGCATACGCGATGTAGGTTGAACCTGGTGAAATCGCCAATACCAAACCTGAAGCTGATATAGTTGCTACCGTTGAGCTTGAAGTACTCCATGTACCACCAGAAGGTGAATCGTAGAATGCTGCGCTAGTGCCAGGACACAAGGGAGAAGCCCCGACAATTGGCCCAACGGTGGGTCTCGGCAGAATAGTTAATGTCATTCCTGATGAGTCAGATCCGCAAGAGTTGGTGACTTTATAGTAGATATATGTTGTCCCAGCGGATAAACCAATTGCTGCTCCGGCGGACGAAATTGTTGCCACCGAACTGTTTGATGAGTACCAAGCTCCTCCGGATCCTGTTGTTGTATAAGTAGCTCCCGATGACCTACAAAACGATGTCGCACCACTAACTGTTCCCGCATCTGGCAATGCTAAAACAGTATAACTAACACTGGTCGTATCCGCCCCGCAACTGTTGGAATCAATATAGCTTATCACAGCACTGCCTGCATGGTATGCATGTACAGAAGCTACAGTATCTGAGGTTCCCCAGATACTGAGTGCATAAGGATTATTACTTATCCAGTATCCAGCCGAACTATCTGCACCAATTGCCGTCAAAGTTTGTGTTGAACTTTCGCAAATGGTACCACCACTAGTTATGCTGCCTGCGTTGGGCAATGTTTTTACATCAACTTCGCGGTACATGGTATCAGCGCAGGTGTTGTCGATGTAGTATACTATGGCTGCTATGCCATTGGTTACCCCATAGACATTGATAGAATCACCGCCGGTAGTAGCTATTGTTGCAACGGATGGATTATCATTACGCCAAATGCCACCTAAAACTGTATCCTTTAATACAATTGAAGAACCTCTGCAGAGCATCTGAGGGCCGGTTATAGATTCTGCGCTGGCCTCTGAGTCAATGATAATGGTAAAAGTTGTGAACGCGGTACCGCAATAACTACGAACGGTGTAGGTGACAATAGCTGTGCCTGCACTGTAGGGCCAGACCGTTCCATCAGATTCGTCTATGAAAGCAACAGTAGTATCGCTGATGCTCCAGTGTACATTACCGTTATTAACATCGTCAAAAAGTTCTGCAATATTGCCGATACAAAACCGGTACGAACCATAAATGTTGCCGCTGTTGCCAATCGTATAAATTGAATCTGGAACGAGTGTAGAATCAGCATAAACATGGAAGGTATCAATATTGCTGCCGTGGCGGTAATATATTTCTCCGCCACCAATATGGTAGCCAAAAACACGAATCGCTGAATCAAAACGGGTGGGAATTAATGCAAAGAGGGTTGTATCCCTGGTGAACCATGTGCCCCCTCGTACTGAATCGCTCACCTCAGTATAGCTGGATATATCTGCAAGGCCAATACCCACTACAAATGTATCTGTTATGGAGCCGTGTGTGCAGGTAAGGTGATAAACTCCGACAGAATCGCCAAAAACGTGCACAATGGAGTCATAAATGGCATCAGCTGAAATAGATATATACGATGAATCATTTGTATGCCATATGCCATGCCTTGCAGAATCATGTAAGGTAAAATAATGATTAATGCAGAACGGGTACACATGAATACCCGGACCTCCGTACGAGGCGTAAGTTGCGATATAGTCCGTATCAGTAACGCTTTCACTATCAGAATAGAACAGAACACGATTACTGTCACAAATCAGCAAGTCCTGGTCTTCATTGAGCGCAATGCCGAATGGCCCCCTGTTTGTATCCAGATGGTTTATGGACCGGAGAACACCTCCGGAAAAATAATGTGCATCAAATATTTTCAGTGCATTCGAATCATGCTCTGTGCAATAAAGCCTACAACCTGTAGTATATAGGTCCATCGGTTTGTTAACTGTGACAGAATCGACCTTTGTCATTGAACCAAGGTTGTACCTGCTTATTTCATTATTGCCATATTCTGAAATGTAAAGGTCTCCGGTTTTGACGGCCACCGCCTTAGGCGCGTTAAGATTGCGTAATAAGACCGTTTTCACGGCTGACGAAAGCGGGTTAGTTATTTTTATCAGCTTGCCGGTATTAGGAACATCGATACCTCCGGTCCCAATTGAATCTCCACTTATTACATACAAATTTTGCAACGTATCTAAAGCAATGCCCCTGGGGTTAAACCAGGAATAAGCTGTTCCCGGTGAATTATTGATCACTTTGATGAGATGCAAACTTGCGTTGTACACCATAATGTTGCTATCTGTTCTTTCGGTCTGCACAACATATAAATTGCCAGCATTGTCATATATCACGCCACCCGGCTCGGTGAGATGCAGGCTATCGGTGGCGTTGAGTCCCATCATCATTTTCTTCAGGTTGTTCCATACTTTGACAGTTCCACGGGCTCCATAGGCTGAGTAGTTATGACCCGCCACTGCAACCTTTTGCCCTGCGCTGATCGCAATAGCAACAGGTGCGTATGTTTTAGTCCTATATATGTGACTTGTATCTTGCCCATGGCAGGGTTGCAGGTGCGTTTGGGCCGATGAAATTGCAATTATCCCCAAAAAGGCAATGGCGATCAGACACAAACGAGCAGCATTATTCATAACAGATACATTTTGCAGGAAATATAAATTTTATGCAATCTACTTCTGGTGTTAATAGAAAGCAAAAGAAAAGGAACGAACGGTCGTTTTTTTTCACCAACGGTCAAAGATCAATTTTCGGAACTACCTTTTAACTCCATAAAAATAATAACCATAAGTATCCTCCCAGGCAACACTATCAAGTTTTTTGTACCAGCTAAAACTTTCCACATACGGCAATGAGGCTGTTTCCAGCATACTGAATGAGAAAAGTGTATCATTATCATTAATAAAAGTACCGGTTCCCCTATTAAACCGATGAAAGATTGTGTCGGCATTTAAATTGAACGTAATACTATAGTTCAGCAAGGTATCGCTATGTTTTATAGAATTAATAACAAATGTATGAATATATGTACCCCGGTAATTTTTGGGCATATGAAGTATTGTTGCAGCAAGGCTGTCCCTGTCGTACGGCAATTGAGTAGGAGTTGAGTCTGGACTTTTGTTACACGAGATCACAATTAAAAAAACAAGGGCAATCACGCCACCTGAAGCCTTAAAGCGCAAACGGGTATAATTCATCGGATAAAAATAATAAAAACCAGGATTTCAGCATCAGACTATTGACGTCCAATTGTTGGGATCTACAGAATCATGGGCATAAAATATACCCTTGTCTAAGTCCGCCGCCTCATTGTCTCCTACCACATTACACTTTTAACTTTTCAAATATCACCGATTGGTTGGCGTTGTGTGCTAACTTGCAGCGCTAAATGGCAACCTTTGGAACCAATCATTGAAACCCGGGATCTTTCTAAGTCGTTTAAGAATTTTAAAGCCGTCGATAATCTGTCCTTTTCTATAGAAAACGGCGATATTTATGGGTTCCTTGGGCAAAACGGGGCTGGCAAAAGTACCACCATGCGTATGCTCATGGGGC
>CANCOG010000167.1 GCA_947379685.1 Flavipsychrobacter stenotrophus
ATTGAATTGCTATTTCCGCTCGTGTCTGTAACAAATGTCCAGTTCCACATAAAAACTGCTGCTCAGGTGCTCTTTCACAGTTCGCGTGGGTAATTTAATTGAAGCAGGGCTTAACGGAATTGCATAAGTTGGAACAAGGGTGAAAAACCATTCCTTTGTCCTGAAGGTTGTCCTCGCTGCAATTTCAACATCCAGTGGTTTTAATTGTCCGGCATTAGTCACAATCTCCCTAGTTGGAAATGTTTTGTCTTTCTTCAATATCCTGGTGAGGAAATAATCATCGTAGTAGTGCTGAGAACCTGCATTAACTGTGACAGAGGGCAGGAAGTTGAATGTGTTGTCAAGGAGCCTGAAATTGTGATCGAGGGTGAAGCCAACGATATAGTCACTGCTTTTGCCCATATTGAGCCCAACATTTAAAGTAGGTTCAAGTAGGTTACCTTTATATAATACGTAAAGTTCAGCACTTTGCTTCAGAGATGCCCTGATGCCCGGACTGTTTTTATGGTATATGTATTTTTCAACAGAAACACCAGCAGTAACCTTTTTTCCAAAATTTCTGTCATACCCTGCAGCCAATGTAAAAAGATCGAAGTGGCCATTTTTGCGCGTAGGGGCATAAGAAGCGGTGCCTTTTATATATACTCCATTTGCCAGTTGATAGCCAATAAACGGACTAAGGTAGGGTAGTGCCAGCGAGTCCTTCCTGCCCAGGTATACATTGTTAGTGAGGTAGTTCGCACCGCAGCTGAAAAATGTCAGCTCATCGTAAGGGTCTTCTTTATATTGTTGTTCCAGGAAAACCAGCCCGTCCCGCTGCCCGTGTGCAGTGACACAGAAACACATTGCGACCAAGGTACTGACAAGCCATTTATTCATATTTTTTCCGGGTTTTGCCATCCAAATATATACAAGTCCGGTTGATTACCAATTAGGTTTCAATTTTTCGCAATTGCCAGCATATATTTGCAGCCTTTTTCATCCTGATCACGTTCGTCACAGGCGTCGAAATTACCTTTTTAAGCCACCTGACTATATTTTTTGTGAAACCTATAAAAAATTGGGTTCGAAATGAATTTATTATTACCTTTGCAGTCCCAAAATTAAATAACACATGGAAGCTGTAGCTTTTGTACATGAGCAACTAACCGTTAAAAGAGATTTTCCTAAGTTTAAGGCAGGTGATAACATCACGGTTAATTATAAGATCATTGAAGGTAATAAAGAACGTATTCAGTCATTTAAGGGAGACGTTTTAAAGCGCCAGGGTACTGGTTTCACACAATCATTCACAGTTCGTAAAATGTCTGATGGTGTTGGTGTTGAGCGTTTATTCCCATTGTACTCTCCTAATATTGAGTCAATTGTATTAAACAAATCAGGCCGTGTACGTCGTGCTAAGTTGTTCTATCTCCGTGAGCGTCAGGGTAAATCTGCACGTATCAAGGAAAAGAAACAAATCCACACAGGTCCAAAGAAATAATTGGTTACCAACATATTTTGAAAGAAGGGTGCTCCATGCGCCCTTTTTTTGTTGTGTGTTGATGTTTGGGAAATAATGTTGTCTCAAATGGTCTGTGACCGAAAGGCGGGGATTGGGACAGAATATTAGTGTTCTTCCTGACCTCTGCGTACTCCTTCAAACCTCGCCTGTAATCAATTTGTTCTCTGTTATCCTCTGTATTTAACTCCGCGCCACTCTGTGGTTAAGTTTTGTTAGCGGCAAAACAGAAATTACCTGACACCGGTCAATTGAATTTCATAAATACGGTATTACTTTTGCCAAAATCACATTTCATGCCTTCTTTCGAAGCCTCATTAGAATTCGCGCAAAGCCAGGACCAAACCGATATCTTATTTCCCTTCAGGGAACGTTTTCATTTTCCACAGCACAACGGAATGGATGTGCACTACTTCTGCGGAAATTCCCTTGGCTTGCAGCCCAAAAGTGTGAGTTACCTGATGGAAAAAGAGCTTCAGGATTGGGCTGCATACGGTGTAGAAGGGCATTTTAATGCTGCGCTTCCCTGGTTTAAATATCATCACTTTTTCTCGGAGCGCCTCGCGAAAATTGTTGGTGCTGATAAAGACGAGGTAGTAGCCATGAACACCCTTACTGTAAACCTTCATGTGCTCATGCAGTCGTTCTACCAGCCTAAGGGTGGCAGGTATAAGATATTGATGGAGGCAGGTGCTTTTCCGTCCGATCAATACGCCATGGAAACCCAGGTGCGTATGCACGGCTTCGACCCCTACGATGCGATCATTGAAATTTCACCGAGGGAAGGAGAGTACATAATTGAGGAAGATGATATTATTGAAGCCATCATGAAAGCCGGGACTTCCCTGGCGTTGGTGGTTATTGGTGGCGTTAACTATTACACCGGCCAGTTTTTCGATCTCCAGCGCATTACAGCCGCCGCTCATTATGTTGGCGCTTATGCAGGCTTTGATCTGGCACATGCCATTGGCAACATTCCGCTAAAATTACATGATTGGGATATTGACTTCGCTTGCTGGTGCTCTTACAAGTATTTGAATTCAGGCCCGGGTGGTGTGGGTGGCATTTATGTACATGAGCGCTTTGGCAACGATCCTCAGTTCTTCCGGCTTGGCGGCTGGTGGGGTAATGATGAAAATACCCGCTTTAAAATGCAGAAGGGCTTTATACCACAAAAGGGTGCTGCAAGCTGGCAAATGAGCAATGCGCCCGTATTTAATATGGTGGCACACAATGCAGCCCTTGATATTTTTGAAAAAGCCGGAATGAAAGAACTGAAGGCAAAAAGTGATAACCTTACCGGCTACCTTGAATTTCTGCTGAACCAAATTACAAATCTGTCCTTTGAGATCATCACTCCTGCAGATCCTGCGAGGCGTGGCGCCCAAATCTCCATGCTCTTTGCTGAACGGGGCAGGGAAGTGTTCGATCACCTGGCCAATAGTGGCATCATAGCGGACTGGCGAGAGCCAAATGTTATACGCGTTGCGCCCGTACCTCTGTACAATACCTATCAGGATGTATATAGGTTATATGAGGTACTATCCTTCATGTAGTTACCATATTTTTTGGCACAAAATATCTTTGTTTGAGCACCAATTAGTTGGTGCTTTTTTTGTGCAAAGTCAATGCCCAGCTCGCCATTCGGCTTGCCATTTCTCTCGCTAATGTTTTTAGTATAATTCAAGATTCCCTTGGGTTTTCACTTGATACCTGTAAAGGCAATCGTTGTAATCGCATTTTTTGGTATAAATTTTATTAATTCAATAAAATAATTATACTATAAAAATATATTCAAAATAATTGGGAATTGTCGCACTTTTTTACAAACTTTGTTTAAATGCAATTGTAAAGTTTGATAATTTGATAGTTGTTTTAACTATATGATTGATAATCATGCAATTCTGTCTGTTTTTCTTATTTGTTTCATTTATAGGTACTAGTTGTGTCATTTTTTCAACTTGTAGTTGCAATTGTGTTTATTGTTAATGTTTAAAATATTATGCCTATGGAGTGACAAATCACGAATGTTCAATTCCTCTAAGCCCCAAACGTTTTTTACATTTTTTATTCACTCAAAAAAATTAAAACATGAAAAAAAAACTGGTACACCTGCAGCACGCAGACAAGAACACCTCATTGCTTAAGAGTTTGACATTACTATTGATTTTTTGCCTTTTAAATATTGGTTCATCTTTCGGCCAATCTCCTACAATTACCCCGGCTGCCTCGGGCGTGGACAACTGGTTTGAAACCCCAACTACCGGGTCTGGAAGTATTATTGGGTTAAATACGTCCCATATTACTTCACCAGGCGGAGATCTGTATACAGCCGTTTGGGACGACAATGCAGGAAGCATCTACTTTACCTATAGCGATCTCGTAAGCTGGAGTTCAAACAACGCCATCACAGTACCACAAGGCTATGATATTGTTTTTCATCCCGATATCACTACAGGGCAGGATACTGCTTCCAACAACATGTACATCGCCATTATTTACTTGGCACAAAACATGAGCAGTGGAGCAATAGATGCATTTCTGGATATTTATTATGTCGGGCCTCCGGGAGGAGGATTTGGATTGATCTCTTCTCAAACCAGAATACCGCTCACAAACACGGGTACGATCGATTTTGCATTTCCTCATATTGATGCTATAACAGAACAAACAGGGATAGCAACTACCATTTGTACAAGATTTGTATGTTGCTGGCAGGATATGTCGCATAATATGTACGGACTTGCAGGTGAAATGGGGGCGTTTTTGATAGGCGGTTACGTACCAATAAATACAGTTACTCTGCCCTTTACCGGCCATGACCCTGATGTTGCAGGTGTTCAACGCGGGACGGCAATGAGTCACGGGATTTTTGGTGTATTTGATTATGTTACGATGCTGGGTAACTTGAGGGCTACCGTTTGGGATATTGGGTTGAGTAGCACTACCAGCTCGCTTCCTATAGACAACGGTGTCATGGAACCGCGCATTGATGCTGTAGATCCTTATAGTATTGCTAACCTCACAAATGTTGATCGTCATGACATGGTGTATACAAAGTATAACGGTAGTAATACCTATTTGCGGAGCTATAGTAATGTCGTAGGTGGTGGTGCCTGTGTGGGCATTGTACCAATGACCGATGATGCCGTTTATCCGGGCTGGACGGCAAGCACTCCACAGGTGGCATACCAACAAATATCAGGTTCCCCAACAACCCAGTATAATGTAGCTTTTTCAGCTAATCCGGGCACCGATTTACCATATTCCATGACTAACAATGGGACTACCGGATGTCTTGCTTCAACTACCTGGTATGAAATAGATGCCGGACCAGGATTTCAAACTTTACCCTGGCAGGTCGCTATCAGCCAGCAGCAGAACACCCTTACTCCATTCAGTACGTTTGCCTGCTACTACAATGTGAATGATGGTAATATTTATTACAAGATAAATACAACAGCGCCAACATCTTACAGACCAGGCGAAGAAAATGGAAACACGATAACTAATGCCAATAGCAATGGAAAGTGGTCCGTTATGCCTAATCCCGCTTATGATGTGATTACTTTAAAAACCAACGACAACGCCGCTGGAACCGCTTACCAGGTAACAGACCTGGCAGGTAGGGTAGTGCTGAGTAGCAGCATTCAGGGCATTGAAAATTCAATTCAGCTCGATAAACTCACAAAAGGAATGTACATGATCAGCGTCTTTGACAACGATCGTAAGTTGCAGACCATTAAGTTTGTAAAAGAGTAAAGTTGAATACCTTATTCAGAATACGGTCGGCTGCTTCCGGTTTGGAGGGAGCCGACCGTATTTTATTTTAAAGGGTGAGATGTTTTATTCTATGAAACAGGTGGAAGTGTTTACAAATGAAACTATCAGGATTACGAACACCAGAATATTATAGACTAAATGAAGCCCGGAAGGACTCACCAACATTAGTCGATGTTGATCCAGGTAGCTATAGAGGTGTAGTACATAATCCTAAAACTCAAATTTTGAACGTTTTGAAAATACGCCCCTATACCATCGCCCCAAACTGCCTCAGATGGTGCGTACTATGTTTATACAATAGCTGCACCTGCTGGTCGTAATTAAGCACCCCAAAAAACGGATTGGGCGTTGCCTTTTCGTTGTCAGCCTCATGAACATGGAAGAAATGATTTATTTCAGTTTGTAGCTCAGCAATGGCTTCCGGCTTTGTGGCATTTCGCACAGGCGGAGGAAGGTCAGGCATCAATGAGTTGGGAGTATTTTCCGGGAACAACTTATCACTGGCCAGGAAACCCTGCATACGCGGTATCTTTTCTGCTTCAGTAACAATTTCCATTTTGGTCTTTCCGCTCGCGATCCGGACATAATCGCTCATATGTTCTATCATCTGCTGCACGTTCATTTTACCCCAAACCGGTGTAGCTTCGGCATTGAGCAGGGATAGCAATTGCGTATATTCATTACGTAAGAAATTCGCTTTTTCCTGAATGTTAGTCATGCGATCTTAGTTTATTTATTCTTTAAACGGCATAGTTTTGTTCGTTAGCCGCACTTTGTGTACTTAGTAAATCTGAATATATCTAATATAGTGCCCTCTGTGAATGCCTTAGTGCTCCTAGTGTTAAGGCCTCTTATCATAGAAGTTGCTTGATCAGCGCATCCTGCAATATTCCTTCCGCTTCAGCCTTATAATTACGCAGCACCCTGTGTCGTAAAACAGGCAGCGCCATTGCCTTTACATCTTCTATATCCGGAGAGTACTTGCCATTTAATAAGGCATGGCACTTCGCGCCAAGTATCAGGTACTGAGAAGCCCTTGGGCCAGCACCGTATGCAATAAATTGATTGGCAACACTCGCCGCTGACGGCGTATTAGGCCTGGTTTTTTGCACCAATCCCACTGCATATTCCAACACATTATCCGGTACCGGAACCCTGCGTACCAGATCCTGGAAATAAAGAATATCTTCAGCCGTAAGCACCTTAGGCAGATCAACAGTCGATGATCCTGTAGTATTTCTTACTATCCTCACCTCTTCGTCAAAACTTGGATAGTCGAGCGTCACCTGGAACATAAAACGGTCCAGCTGAGCTTCCGGCAGCGGGTAAGTACCTTCCTGTTCAATAGGGTTCTGTGTAGCCAGTACAAAGAAAGGAGCAGGTAGTTTATACAATACACCACCTGCAGTAATATTACGCTCTTGCATTGCTTCCAGCAGCGCAGCCTGTGTCTTTGGCGGGGTACGGTTAATTTCATCCGCCAGTACGATATTTGCAAACAATGGTCCCTTTATAAAATGGAACTGTCGGGATTCGTTGAGTATTTCGGCACCGGTAATATCGCTGGGCATAAGGTCCGGCGTGAACTGTATGCGTTTAAATGAAAGGTGGAGTACATCAGCAATTGTTTTTACCAGGAGGGTTTTCGCCAGCCCCGGAACACCCACCAATAATGTATGCCCGTTACATAAAATGGAAATGATCAGTTTATCAACCACATCATCTTGCCCAACTATTACCTTTCCTATTGCCTGGCGAATGCCTTTTGTGTATTCCCTGAGTGCGTTTGCTGCTTCAATGTCGTTTGCGAATGACTGCATTGTTGTTCTTCTTTGTTTTTTCGGGGTTAATAACGAAACAAAGGCACAAATAACCTTTGTTTTAGTGAGAAACCTTAAAGAAAGCGAAAGTTCTATTATTTTGTGTAAACAAACAAATACTTTAACGTGGATGTAACTATAAGGGCCGCACAACAACAGGTGGATGAATGGATAAAGACCGTAGGTGTCAGGTATTTTAATGAACTCACCAACCTCGGCATCCTGATGGAGGAAGTAGGGGAGCTTTCCCGGCTGATGGTCCGTAAGTACGGCGAGCAGTCGTTCAAGGAAAGCGACAAAAACAAAGAGATCTCAGATGAAATGGCCGATGTACTTTGGGTGCTGATCTGCCTTGCCAATCAAACCGGTGTGGATCTCACCGATGCCCTGCAAAAGAATTTCGAAAAAAAGAACATTAGGGATGCCACCAGGCATAAGGAGAATGAAAAATTGAAATAGAGTTATGTCGATGCTATATTATACAGTCCAATTCAACAGTCGGCTTTCGGCCGGGTTAGCCCGATCGATATTCTGGTTTTTAATAACAAAACCAACTATCCCTAAAGTTAGTAGCTTTTATACCAACAACTTATCCACTCATTTGCACAGGTTTGCTTGCATTTAAATAACAAAATTTTTTTTAATCAAACGTTAATTTCAAGATCCTGGAGAACGTGTTGGGTTATGGGGGTTATTGATTGTTACTAATGTGTAAGTTTAAGTTGCTGATTTAGTTTTCTTTATTTAGATAAAATAGTTTGTACACATATTTTATGGCGCAATTTTATATTCAAGAAAAAAAAATTAACAATCTCAACAAAAAATATTAATTTTAGCCTGTCTGATTGTGTTGTGCCGTGTAGAAAAACGGCATCAATATGATTGTACCCATATTTGAAATTACCCGTTAGTCATTTAAAAACAAAATAATTGCTCCGTATTTGACTTTTGAAAAAAAGCATGAAAGTAATTGTTCATATCCCTGCTGCGAAAAGCAAAGGGAGTTTTTTTATGTCTATGCAAGTCCAAAACTTAACCTAATTCAAATTAAATAGATACAACTGTAAGTTATGAAAAAAATAATTTTACTATTCCTCCTGTCTTGTCTTTATTTCAAAGGGTTTGCCCAATCTACATCAGCAGCAACCTACGCCCTTTCTACACAAACTGCCACCTACACAAGCGTTTCAGGAGGTACCAATACAGGACCTACTGACCTTGACGATGGTAACACAACTGGCATCAACATCGGCTTTACATTTAGGTTTTGTGCCACCAACTATACAACATTGGCGGTTGATCAGAACGGTTTTATTTCACTGAGAAATGTTGCAGGAACTGGCAATACATATACCAATACAACCGCTGAGTTGAATAATATTGGCGCTGGAGTAGGAGTGCTGATGCCGTTTTGGGACGATATTACCCAGTACCCGAATGGAACTAATAACAGCACAGCATGTACCGGAGTGATCGGACGATATGTGACAACAGGATCTTCACCTAACCGCGTCTTCACTTTTGAGTGGTTCAATTTCGGTGCTTATAATAGTGGTGGCGGCACCCCGCCCGGAGGCTGCGGTTCTATTGAAGTAAAGCTTTACGAGACTACCAACATTATTGAATTCTGTTACGGATCTAATTCCTTCGCAAATATGAGCGCTACAATCGGTATCGCTAACAGCAACGCCGACTTTAAAGTAGTAACTTCCAATACTGCATTCCCCACTACTTCTACTTCGACTTTTACAACTAACTTAACTACAACTCCTGCAACTTCAATAGTTTACAGGTGGTGCCCACAGAACATTAATCCTACTGCAACTAACGGAGGTCCTTATTGCTCTGGCCTTACGGCGGCTTTGGCAGGAAGTACTACCGCTGGTGCAAGTTATTCATGGGCAGGTCCTAACTCATTTACAGCTTCTGTTCAGAATCCTACAATTCCTAATGTTACTGTAGCAGCTGCTGGAGTTTATACGCTCACAGAAACAATTGGTACGTGCATGGCCAATAATATTACAACAATGACCATCAATCCAACACCTCCAAAAATTACAGGAAGTGATTCGGTTTGTGTTGGGTCAACTACAGCACTTACCGATGCTACTGCCGGTGGTACCTGGAGTAGTGCAACCCTTGCTGTTGCAACAATAACTGCAGGCGGAGTAG
>CANCOG010000168.1 GCA_947379685.1 Flavipsychrobacter stenotrophus
GTGGTACTTGGAGCAGTTCGTCAACAAGTATCGTATCAATATCAGCGACAGGAGATGTTATGGGTATTGCAGTCGGTTCAGCTACTATTTCATACACAGCAACCACCAGTTGCGGGATAGAAGTATCGACTCAGCCAATTACAGTAAACGCATTACCTAATGCAGGTACAATAAGTGGTGCATCCACAGTTTGCGAATCAGCCACAACAACCCTTACCTCAAGTTTAAGCGGTGGCTCCTGGACAAGCTCGTCAACCAGTGTTGCCTCAGTTTCATCAACAGGTGATGTTTCGGGAATTTCCGCTGGCTCGGCTACTATTTCTTATACAGCAACCAACAGCTGCGGAACGGATGTTGCCACCCGAACTATTACAGTAAACCCACTACCTCATGCAGGTACAGTAAGTGGTGCAACTACTGTTTGCGAATCTGCTTCAACAACACTTACGTCAAGTTTAAGTGGCGGCTCCTGGACAAGCTCATCAACTAGTGTTGCCTCAGTTTCAGCGACAGGAAACGTAACAGGAATTACATCTGGTTCAGCTACTATTTCATATACAGTAACGACAAGCTGCGGAACAGATGTTGCAACCCAAACTATTACAGTAAACCCATTACCTCATGCCGGTACAATAAGCGGGGCATCTACAGTTTGCGAATCTGCTTCAACAACCCTCACCTCAAGTTTAAGCGGTGGTAGCTGGAGCAGTTCGTCAACAAGTATCGCATCAATATCAGCGACAGGTGATGTTACAGGTATTGCAGCCGGTTCCGTTACTATTTCATACACAGATACCAACAGTTGTGGAACTGATGTAGCCACCCAAATCATAACAGTTAATCCTCTGCCTCATGCAGGTACAATAAGTGGAGCGTCTACAATTTGCGAATCTGCTTCAACAACACTTACTTCAAGTGTAAGTGGCGGCTCCTGGACAAGCTCATCAGCCAGTATTGCTTCAGTTTCAACGGCAGGCGATGTCACGGGTATTTCAGCTGGTTCAGCTATTATTTCATACACAGCAACAACCAGCTGCGGAACGGACGTAGTTACCCAAACTATTACAGTAAACCCATTGCCTCATGCAGGTACAATTAGCGGCGCATCTACTGTTTGCGAATCTGCTTCAACAACCCTTACGTCAAGCGTAAGCGGTGGCTCTTGGACAAGCTCATCAACCAGTGTTGCGTCAGTTTCAGCGACGGGTGATGTTACAGGTATTTCAGCAGGCTCCGCTACTATTTCCTACACAGCAACAACTAGCTGCGGAACGGACGTAGCTACCCAAACTATTGCAGTTAATCCACTACCTCATGCAGGTTCAATAAGTGGCGCATCTACCGTTTGCGAATCAGCTTTAACGACCCTTACTTCTAGTGTTAGCGGTGGTTCTTGGACAAGCTCATCAACCAGTGTCGCTTCAGTTTCAGCGACGGGTGATGTTACAGGTATTTCAGCAGGCTCAGCTACTATTTCCTACACAGCAACAACCAGCTGCGGAACGGATATAGCCACCCAAACTATTACAGTAAACCCATTACCTCATGCAGGTACATTAAGCGGTGCATCAACTGTTTGCGAATCCGCATCAACGACACTTACATCAAGTGTTAGCGGTGGCTCATGGACAAGCTCATCAACCAGTATTGCCTCAGTTTCAGTGGCAGGTGGTGTTACCGGAATTTCAGCTGGTTTAGCTACAATTTCTTATACGTCAACCAACAGCTGTGGAACTGATGTTTCCACCCAGGCCATTACGATAAACCCATTGCCTCATGCAGGTACAATAAGCGGTGCATCTACAGTTTGCGAATCAGCATCAACTACGCTTACTTCAAGTGTTAGCGGTGGTTCATGGACAAGCTCATCACCCAGTGTTGCTACAGTTTCTGCGAGCGGCACTGTTACTGGTATTACAGCAGGTGCAACAACTATTTCATACACAACAACTACCAGCTGCGGGGCAGATGTTTCCACACAATCTCTAACTGTGAATCCACTGCCGCTTTCAGGTTCAATAAGTGGTGCAGCTACGGTTTGTGAATCAGCTACCACAGCATTAACGTCAACAGTTGCGGGTGGTACATGGAGCAGTAGTAATACTTCAATAGCTTCGGTCACTACCTCAGGTGTTGTTGTTGGTGTGTCTTCCGGCGCTGTTACTATTTCCTATTCCTTTACGAATACCTGTGGAACAAGTAATGCCATCCAGACAATGACCATTAACCCGTTACCCAACTCCGGAACAATTTCCGGTGTGTCATCAGTGTGTACATCTGCTAATATCACGCTTTCGGCTAGCGTTACTGGTGGCACCTGGAGCAGTAATGTAACATCCATCGCTACAGTCAATAGTTCTGGAGTTGTAAGGGGCGTTGCAAATGGCACTGATACGATTGCTTATACAGTAACTAACAGCTGTGGCAGTCTGCGCGCAGTTAAGTTTATTGCTGTCGGCCCTTATGCCGGAGTAATCAGCGGAGCTTCAAATATTTGCCGTGGTTCAACTACTACACTAGTTAATACCCTTAGCGGGGGCACCTGGTCCAGCTTGTCAACAAGCACAGCGACTATTTCCAGCTCAGGCGTGGTAACCGGTGTTGCTGGTGGTGGTGCGACGCTGAGATATACACTTACCAATACATGCGGAACAACCAACTCCAATTTCAATATGATCGTTTCTGCTCCGGGTGTTATTTTGAGTTCATCTGGTCCGCTGACAGTATGTGCGGGTTCATCGGTAACATTTACTAATGCCACTACACCTTCCGGTGGTACCTGGAGTTCAAGCAATAGTGCCATTGCTTTGGTTGTACCTTCCAGTGGGGTAGTGTCTGGTATTACCAGTGGTACCGCCACTATTACATATACTACAACAAATGCCTGCGGTACAGTATCTACAGGAAGGAATATCACAGTAACCGGAACCACAATGCCGGCTGCGATATCTGGCTCTACAGCTCCGGTTTGTCTGGGTAGTACCCTTGCCCTCACTGATGGGACAGCAGGTGGGGCGTGGAGCAGTTCAAATCCATCTGTTGCTACAATTAGCACCTCAGGTGTTGTGACAGCAACTGGCATAGGAACTGACACTATATATTATTCGTACACTAACAGTTGCGGCTTTACCGGTGTAGTATTGCGGACGGTTGTTGTATTGTCGGGATTTGGTACAACCTCTGGTGCGTCCAACATTTGTACCGGAACATCAACTACTTTAACGAACACAGCTACAGGTGGTACCTGGAGTAGTTCTAATACTTCGGTTGCCACGATCAGCAGTTCTGGTGTCGTTACTGGCCTCACGGTAGGTACTGTTACCATCAGCTACAATGTTACGGGAGCGTGCGGATCAGGAGTATCTACCTTCTCATTATCGGTATCAGCGCCAATCACGGTTCCCGGTATTACAGGTAGTAGCTCGGTTTGCCCGGGAGCAACTATTACACTTAGCGAAGCTTTAACAACAGGCACCTGGAGTAGCATTAACCCATCCATTGCAACGGTTTCGGCATCCGGTGTTGTATCTGGCATTGTTTCAGGAACGGATACTATTGTTTACTCAGTAACCAATGTTTGCGGAACATTCACTACCTCAAAAACTGTTACCGTTATAGCACCAATAGTACCTGCTGCAATAACAGGTTCGTCAGCTGCAATCTGTCCGGGAGCTGCCGTCACGCTTGTCGACGCTACGACAGGAGGTGTTTGGAGTAGCGCCGATACGTCACTGGCCACAATAAACAGTACAGGTGTAGTTACAGCGCGAGCAGCAGGGACGGATAGTATCAAATACACGGTGACAAACACTTGTGGCGTATCAGTTTCTGCAATCAGGTTAGTAACGGTATTGCCGCTGCCATCTGCGGGAGTGATCACTGGGCCGTCAAATATTTGCACAGGTTCAACTGCAACACTAACTGCATCAGGAACAGCCGGAGGAACATGGAGCAGCACTAATGGAGCGGCAATCACTGTAAGTTCGTCAGGTCTAATTACCCCTGTGTCTGCATCTGCAGCCACCATCAGGTATACGGTTACGAATGCATGTGGAACGAATGTAGCCAGCTTATATATTGTAGTCTCAGCACCGGGTGCTCCAGCTGGAATCACAGGTGCACTCAATGTTTGCCTTGGCTCAGCAACCACGTTTAGTGATGCGACTGCCGGTGGTACCTGGAGTAGCGCTAACAGCGGTATTGCCACAGTAAGCACAACAGGAGTTGTAATCAGTGTGTCAGGAGGATCGACTGTAATATCATACACGGTAACCAATGCTTGTGGTACATACTCATCCGCAAGGAATATTGCAGTAAACACCACAGTACCAACTGGTATTAGTATAAGCGGTCCTTCAACCGTAGTCGCTGGTTCTACGATTTCGCTTACCCATGCAGGCGCATCAGGCACATGGAGTAGTGTTTACCCGGCCCTCGCTACCATTAACACTTCGGGAGTGGTAACTGGCGTTGCGATTGGCCTAGATACCATAAAATATACCGTTACCAATGGTTGCGGAACCACGTTAGCCACCAAAACCATTAGTATAACGGGTTCACGTGGTGCTGGTCCATTAGTTGTTGAAAGTGAGCCGCAAATAAGGCTTTACCCCAACCCAACAACTGGCATCGTTTACCTGGAAATAATTGGGAATAAGGATAATATCAATGTGTTTGTAACGGACATTAGCGGCAAGGTCATTGAGACCAGAACCACTAACGAACAATCAATCCAGCTGAACCTTGGTAATGTTGCCTCCGGAGTGTACATGGTAAGTGTGCAGGTAGATGGCAGAGTACACAATGAACGGATTGTTGTAGAATAGAATAGTTTGACATTATCATAAAAGTAACGCCCGATTTAAACAGTTGGGCGTTATTGTGTTGATTATTATGATGTTAGAAAAACGGCTGCTAGAGCCAAACATATTTGGTGTGCAATGTGCAGTCTTGGTACAAATTACTCTTTAAAACTCAATTTAAGGTAGCTGAAAATCAGGACTCCGGCGAATATGATACTGAGGGCGGACATTGCCACCATAAGTTTGTCGAACAGCATTAACGAGCCATTGTGTGCACTAGTAAGCGCTCCGTTTAACGCATAGAGGAACATGTAGATTGAAAATAGCAGGGTAATAATACCCAATATCAGGTTGGTCATCAGGTGCCGGTAATACATTTGTGCGCCAAATATGACAACCACGAAAAAAGCAGATGGGTTAAATCTGCCACCGTTCATGAAACTCATGATAAACCACGTCAGCCCAAGCAGGAAATAAAATCCGTAGGCAAAATACACAAGCAGCTGGTAGGTAGAGGTGCGTTTGTTTATCATTTGTGAAAAATATTTTATGTAAAAGCCCGACACTTTTTTAAGTCGGTACTACTAAAGTTCCATTTTACTCTTCCATTCTTCCATTCGTTCACGCTCATTGATAGAAACGGAAAGTATGATCTTCCAAAGACCGTTCTTGTCCAGTTTCATCAGGTAATGATAATCGCAATTGTAAATTGGGTTGCGGTTGGCATCGGCATAACGCCAGTTTACCTTAGCGGTGGTTATTCTTTTGGTCAGGTCTATTTTACTGCGAACATCACCGCTTACTTTTACAATGCCAAATTGCCTGTAAAACGTCATGCCCTGGTTGAAAAAACCTTCGAGTTTGCTGGCATCACTGAATAGGGTGTAGGCATCGTCGGAAACCATATTACAGGGAATCTGGTGCAGGAATGTCATGCCCTTAGTATCATGAATTTCCAGTGCATTGGCGTATATGTCAAAAAAATCGTTTATATTTTGTATTGGGAAGGCAGGACTATGCATACGGAACGTTGATATAATAAAGTACACCGTGTGACGAAGTTATTTTTCTTTTATGCAAGGCGAAAAATCTGCGAATAGTAAACTATTTAAAGACTTTTTCAACGAAGCAGAAATGGAAAAGAACAAGACAGATGGTGTATTTTATTTTGTCATAGTTCCTAACTCACTCGTTTCACTGCGGCGAAAGTAGTGCATTCCTTTATTCCCTGCCGCCGCTCAAAAACATTTTTCCTTAATTAATTCAAAAATAAGCCGGGGATTTCTAATTTTGATGGATAAAAATCATCAGACTGTGAAGACCCTGCTTAATAGCAACCTCATGAATATTACGCTGCAGCGGTTGGCACATCAGTTGGTTGAAAACCATCTCTCTTTTGCTGACACAGCAATCATTGGCATTCAACCTCGCGGCATTTTTCTTTCAAATCGTATTGTTCAGCTTGTGCAGGGCATCATTGGAAATAAACATATTGATTATGGATTGCTGGATATCACATTCTATCGTGACGATGTCCATAACACAACTAATATACAGGTGCCCGCATATACCAATATCCCTTTTAGTATTGAAGGGAAGAACGTGATATTGATAGACGATGTGCTGCATACAGGGCGAACGATAAGGTCAGCGATGGATGCGCTTATTGACTTTGGCCGGCCGAAAAAGGTAGAATTGCTCACACTGATCGATCGCCGGTTTAGCCGGGAGTTGCCCGTTCAGCCAGATTATGTGGGTTATTCAGTTGATACAATTCTTACCCAAAAGGTAAAGGTGTACTGGAAGGAAAAAGACGAAAAGGACGAAGTCGTGCTGTTGGATAAGGTAAGCGCTTAAACCTCGTGGTAATCTGATAGTCTTTGGTAATGACCAGGAAACTACCGTATGGGATTTGAGAACGAAAGTGCCTATATATTTAGGTTTAGGTGGGAGTTGAAAAGTTTGTGTTGTAAATATTGAGTTTTTAATTTTTAATTTTTTAATTTTGATTTTTTAATGGGACTATCTGTAAAACATCTGTTGGGTATCAAAGAGTTGAATGTACAGGATATTGAACAGATATTTCAGACGGCTGATAATTTTAAACAAGTATTACAAAGGCCGATAAAGAAAGTACCCACCTTAAGGGATACGACTATTGCAAACGTGTTTTTTGAGAACTCAACCCGAACGCGCCTTTCGTTTGAACTTGCAGAGAAAAGACTGGGGGCAGATACCGTAAATTTTTCGGCATCGGGGTCTTCGGTTTCGAAAGGGGAGACGCTGATAGATACGGTGAACAATATCCTCGCTATGAAGGTGGATATGATAGTTATGCGGCACATGGCGAGTGGTGCACCTTGGTTTCTGGCAAATCACATTGATGCAAGTATTATTAATGCCGGTGACGGTACAAACGAACACCCTACACAAGCGCTGCTCGATGCCTATTCTATAAGGGAGAAGCTGGGCAGCCTGAAGGGAAAGCGGATTACGATTGTAGGTGATATCATGCACTCCAGGGTTGCGTTGAGTAATATATATTGCCTGAATAAGTTAGGGGCTGAAGTTACGGTTTCGGGGCCTCCTACTTTAATACCGAAGCACATTGCAGCTCTTGGGGTGCGGGTGGAATACAATGTGAAGAAGGCGCTGGAGTGGTGCGATGTTGCGAATGTGCTGCGCATTCAGCTGGAGCGACAGCACAAGCCCTTGTTTTCAACGCTGAGGGAATATGCTTTGTACTACGGTATAAATAAGCAAATGCTCGATAGCCTGGAAAGAGATATTATAATAATGCATCCCGGACCTATAAACAGAGGGGTAGAGTTGAATTCAGATGTTGCAGATAGCCGCCAGTCAATCATACTTGGCCAGGTGGAGAATGGTGTTGCCATTCGGATGGCCGTCATTTATCTGCTATCGGGAAAGCGGGAAATAAGTGAGTAATATATTGTTAATATATTAAACGTTGTACTTATGAAGATACGCATACTTCCTCTGCCATTTTTTATGGGGTTGACGGTGCTTTTTATAAGTACGGTGTTTAAGATTCAGCACTGGGCGGGTGGCCAGCTCATGTTCCTTGGTGGTTCTATGCAGGAATCAGTATTTACTGTGCTCATGTTTACGGAAATCATCAATTCCAAAAAGGCAACAACCAAAACTAAAGCCCAATGGGGTGTGGTCTATTCTATACTTGCGATCGTTGCACTTCTTTTTTTACGTGGTCTGCCCTTACTTCTGTTTATTTTTGCTGCTGGTATCACTTACCTTACTGTTGGTCGTAAAAAGTTCCATTCCCACAAGCGGAAACCTGAACATGTATATCTGGATTCGGTTGATGTGTAGTTGAATTTCTTTTCCTTTTCTTTGTTCGCCGACTTTGACTTCGTACTCAGGGTAATTTAGTTATGGTAATCCGGTAGCTCCGTTGTTTTTCCTCAAAAAGATACAAAATATCCATTTTATTTGTCAGAATGCCCTTTTTTTACAAAAAATCAGACAATTCGGTGTGCCGATCATAGTGGGTGTGCAGAATATTGGCATTGGTTGTTTGGTAGTTAAATGGAAAGATCATGATCAACCAGGAAGCAAACGAGCGTTTTGAAAAGGGCAGGGGAGCGCAATACAATCCGAAGAACAGGTTTCTGAAGGGAGAGTATGTGCAGGAGCATGTGGAAGGTATTGATGACTGGGAGCAGGAGCAAAGGCAAACCCAGTATATTTTTGACGAGAGTAAGACCATTGTCAATAAGGTAACCAGCCCCGATGTGGGTATGATCTATTCGTTGAATCCCTACCAGGGTTGTGAACATGGCTGTGTTTATTGCTACGCCCGCAACTCCCATGAGTACTGGGGGTATAGTGCGGGGCTTGATTTTGAGAGCAGGATCGTGGTGAAGAAGAATGCCCCTTCTCTGTTGCGGAAGTTTTTTGATAATAAAAGTTGGGAACCTGCTCCCATTTCGCTTTCCGGAAACACCGATTGTTACCAGCCGATCGAGCGCAAAATGAAGATCACCCGTGCCCTGCTGGAGGTCTGCCTGGAATACCGCAATCCCGTTGGGGTACTCACCAAGAATGCTATGGTGTTGCGTGACCTGGATATTTTAAAGGAACTGGCCAGCATGAACCTGGTTAGGGTGCTCACTTCAATCACTTCACTCGATGAAGACCTGCGGCGTGTACTGGAACCTCGAACCGCCACTTACAAATCTCGTTTGAATGTGTTGGAGACCCTCTCGAATGCAGGTATACCGACCGGTATAATGAATGCGCCATTAATACCCGGCCTGAACGATATGCATATGCATGATGTACTGAAGGCAGCCAGCGAAGCAGGAGCAAAATGGGCGGGGTATACGGTTGTGCGCCTAAATGGTGCTATCAAGGGCATTTTTCATGACTGGTTGCATAAGGCTTTCCCAGATAGAGCCGACAAAGTTTGGCACCAG
>CANCOG010000169.1 GCA_947379685.1 Flavipsychrobacter stenotrophus
ACTTCCCGTTCCAACTCGATACCAAATCGTTCCTGAACTGACTTTAGTATATCTGTAGATAGCTGCCAGATGTCGTTGCCCTTGGCATGAGCGTAATTTACGAGTACCAGCGCCTGTTTGGCATGAACACCAATATCACCTTTGCGGTAACCCTTCCAGCTACATTGTTCTATGAGCCAGCCGGCCGGTACTTTTACCAGGGTATCACTTACGGGATAGGAGGGTATCTGAGGAAATTGTGACTGCAATTGCTGGTATTGTGCAACCGGGATGGCCGGATTCTTGAAGAAACTACCTGCATTGCCAATTACTTTAGGGTCGGGCAATTTACTGGAGCGTATATTAATTACAGCCTGCGCTATCGCCTGTACGGATAAAGAGTTGACCTTCATTGCCTCCAGTTCCTGTTCAATAGCTCCGTAGCTGGTATTGTATATGGGTTGTTTGCGCAACTTATAGACAACAGAAGTAATAAATACCTTGTTTTTAAGCTGGTGTTTAAAAATACTATCCCGATAGCCAAACTGGCAATCACTATTCCGGAGTGTAAAAAAGGCTTTATCTTTCCAGTGCCAGCTGGTCACGCTTTCTATTACCGCCATAGCTTCAACGCCATAGGCGCCAATATTCTGCATGGGTGACGCCCCTACTGTGCCGGGTATCAGTGCGAGGTTCTCAATACCTCCAAGCCCCCTATTCACAGTATACATAACGAACTCATGCCAAACTTCACCCGCACTTACTTTCAACCAGACGTGCTGGTCATCTTCCTTTACCTGCTCAATACCTTTTAGTCTGTTGAGCAGCACCAGTCCGGTCACATCGCCGGTAAGTAATATGTTGCTACCGCCGCCCAAAACATGCTTTTGCTCTTGCATCGCACTTATTTCCGGCAGCGCTTCAAGCTCGTTAACCTCCAAAAAGTACTCAGCCCTCGAGTCTATGCCGAAGGTGTTGTAAGGAAGGAGGGATATGTTGGTTTGTGGTTGCATCACTTTATATTAGTTGTCCCACAATTTTGAAATGTGGGACAACCAGAATAAACAAAATTTAATGATCTTATATCAGCACCTCTCCCGTCATATCCGCAGGGATAGGAATACCCATATAAGTTAGTATCGTTGGTGCAAGGTCGCCCAACTTACCTGGCTTAATGCTACCTTTAAAATCATTGGAAATGATAAAAAACGGTACAGGATTTAATGTATGGGCAGTATTAGGTGTGCCATCTTCATTGATCATGTAATCGGCATTACCATGGTCAGCGGTCAGGAATACTGCGTAGTCGTTAGCTAAAGCAGCAGGCACTATTTGGCTTACACAATTATCTACTGTTTCGACCGCCTTTGTAACAGCGCTCCACACGCCTGTATGCCCGACCATATCGGCATTTGCAAAATTGAGGCAAATGAAATCCGCGCTCTTGCTGTTAATTTCCGGTAAAATATCCCTGGTAAGTTCTAATGCGCTCATTTCCGGCTTCAGGTCATAGGTGGCAACATCTCTTGGCGACTGTGCCATTATGCGGCGCTCCCCTTTGAAAGGCAACTCCCTTCCCCCCGAAAAAAAGAAGGTTACGTGCGGGTACTTTTCAGTTTCGGCAATTCGTATTTGTGTTTTCCCGTTAGCTTCCAGTACTTCACCAAGGGTGTTGGTGAGGTCTTTATTTTCAAAAATAACACCTACATTTTTATAGCTTTTATCATACTCCGTCATCGTAACATAATGCAGGTGTAACGGATGCATATTTTGTTCCTGATGCGCCTCTTGGGTCAATACCGTGGTAATCTCGCGGCAACGGTCGGTACGGAAATTGAAACAAACAACAACATCACCTTCCTTTATAGTAGCCAGTGGTGTACCCGCCTGATCGCAGGCTATAATTGGCTTTATGAATTCATCGGTGATATCGGCCGCATAAGACTGCTCAATTGCTTCTATTACGTTGTTGGTATGCACGCCGTCGCCTTTTGTCAGGGCATCGTAGGCCAGTCTTACCCTTTCCCAGCGTTTATCGCGGTCCATAGCGTAATAACGACCAGTAACAGAAGCCAGCATACAACAAGTTTGTTCGGTATGCGCATGTAGTTCTTTTATAAAACCTAAACCACTCTTAGGGTCGGTATCTCTTCCATCGGTAAACGCATGAACGGCCACCCTTGGAATATTGTTCTTCCTTGCAAGTGTACACAATGCCTTGATATGTTCAATATGAGAATGAACACCGCCATCGCTCACCAGCCCTATCAAATGCATAGTCTTGCCCTCTTCCTTAGCTGCGTCGAAGGCTGCAGTTAAAACCGGGCTATGTTCCAGTTCGCCATTCCTGACTGCTACATTAATACGCTGAAGTTCCTGGTATACAATACGTCCGGCACCAATATTCAGGTGCCCCACTTCGGAATTACCCATTTGCCCTTCCGGCAACCCTACTGCCTCACCACATGTGATCAGTTCCGTTTGGGGGTACTTCCCGTACAAAGATTTCACAAAAGGTACATTCGCATTCGCTATAGCATCAGCGGCTGGTACTTTCCCATGTCCCCAGCCATCCATAATAATGAGCATTACTTTCTTCGACATAGTGCAAAAGTACGTGAAATTTTAACCGTGTCAAGCCATGACCGGAGATCAGGCCTGAATACAAAGGCAACAATTAACTTATTGAAAGATATTGCAATTCACGCAACTAAATTCATTAATAAACGACAGGCTGAAGAATTAACCTATTGACCCTAACACTAAGCTTTTGCTGCTTCAAGCGGAAGGGTTATTTCAAAAATGGCTCCTGAGGGCTCATTATCTTTAACTACAATTTGCCCCTTGTGCTGCTTCACGACCTTGTGCACCAGGTAAAGACCAAGACCTGTACCCTTGGCCTTCCTGCTTTCTTCGTTACCTACCCGGTAAAATTTATTAAATATTTTCTTCTTTTCGCCATCGGGTATTCCAGCCCCCAGATCGACGACCCTAAGCGTGGCCGTGTAGCCATCCTTTCTCAGAGCAATCGTAACAGGCTTATCGGCCGGAGTGTACTTGATCGCATTCTCCAGAAGATTACTAAGCATGATCTGGAGCATCACCTTATCTCCTGATACGTAGCAGCCTGTCGAAATATCTTCTTCAAAACGCTGGGGATAACGTGCTGCGTATTCGGCCACCGTGTCTTCCGCCATTTCTGAAAGGCTGAAGAGCTCCCTGGTGGCCTTGTACTGCCGGGAATCGATCTGTGATGCAAAAAGGATATTGTTACACAGGTCGTTAAGCCGGTTTGCTTCCTTTACACTGCGGTCAACTAACTGCATTTTTTTACTTTCATCAAGCTTGTGCTTTTCAAGTGTTTGCAAATTGAGCTTAATTGCAGCAATTGGTGACTTAAGCTCATGGGTTACGGAAAGCATAAAATTATTCTGCTGGCGCGAAAGCACTATACTACGCCGGAACGAGCCATAAACAATTACAGCACCTATAATTATTACGATAAGAAAAGTGGATCCCTCGGCTACATATTGTATAGTCCGCTTGTCGAGATTTGTTTTAAGCGCCACCATGTGCTGGTGATACTCGTAGGGGAAGCGGGTGCTATCTACCTGACTTTTCAACGTAATCACTTCCTGGGCATATATATGGCCGCTTTGCTCCTGAAGCCGAAGTTCCCAAAAGGCAAGGGCAACAACAATATATGCCAACAATATGAGGTGAACAGATGTAAAAAAACGCATAGCACAAAAATAGGGTACTTTGCAGTGGGATGGGTTACTTAAGCAGATTAAAAAAGTAGAACGAATCGCAGCAATGCAATAGCCGTTTCGGGCAATTGCATTGATTTAAGGAAGCCTGAAGGGCTTCAACAACAAAAGCCGCCAGTGATCCCGATGGCCATCGTGGAGACGGTATCTACCCCGAAAACACCAAACCTGAAAGGGTTGAACGATTGTGCAGGAAATTGCAAAACCCTTGAGTCAATGCCACTGCACTTTCTGGAATTGATTACCTCGGTTTCATTTCCAATCTGAAACCCACATGCAAAACCTCCGGTAACGGATTGACCCGCATGTTTTGCTCCAGGGCTATTTCGTAAGTACCCTTGCGGTTAAAACGTACAGAATCGCCAAGCGAAAGATATACGCGCTCCTCATAAATAGAGCCCAGGCCGCGACCCAGCCAGTTACCACTTGGACCTGCAAGAGTAACATTAACGCGTTCCTTCTTTATCAGGCTATCGCCGGGTGTCTTTACGTACATCCACAACCAGAGATTGCAATAAGGATAGGCCTGTGAGTGTTGTATGATAAGGTACGGGATGTACCTTGCAGTTGTATCAGCAATATCGAATTTGAATACAGGTTTGAAATTATAATTCCATTCATTCTTGGGTATAGCCTCCTGTTTCTGAAAATAGGGAGACGGGAGGCACCCTGCCAAAACAACAACCAGTAAGAGAATAAATAAGATATTGCGACCCATGTTTCAACTAAAATGCAAAGCTACATCAGGTTTATGGAATAAAACATATTAGTTTTCACTATTTGAAAACGGTTACCCAATGCGTAACAATCACCTGCAAATAATAAAACGTCAGCACCCTTCCCCGTCCTCTAAACCGGTCCGGGAATGGGTGCTGAACGAATAAAGTACTTATTAAATACACTTTTTAGCCTTGTTCGACCACTCAAGCTGAACAGTATACCCGGCAACTGTTTTGAACTGCCATGCACAGATGTCTCCTATTTCACCGTTTTGCTGATCATACCAGCCGTGACCCGGAACCGGATCGGTAATGGCTTCACACAACTCATGTGACGACGTAGCCGTAAGCGCATTATATGCTGTCAGGCCACCAAGACAACCTGAGCAACTGGGGAATGGCATAACCGCGTAAAAAGTCTTATTAACAATGTCGTTGTGGTATCCGCAGAAGTTGCTGCAGGAACTACCTCCCCCCATTTGCACTTTTATACCCGAGTCCATATATATAAAGTACAGCGTATTGGCATTGGGAGCAGGCACATTGTGGTTTGCGATCCATCCTTTAAGGGCAGTTTGAATAGATGCATCTGTGATGCTATGTGCCGGGGCATTAGTCGCAAAAGATTTTGTTCCGGTTAACTTCCCATGGCCGATTTTGTACTTGGGTGTGCTGTATTCACCCATTTGATCCATGAGCGGAGTCACCAGAATGTCAGTGAAGAACTTATTGATCTTTGTGGCCAGCGCAATAAAAGAAGCATCGGTAGTCCAGCTTTTACCCCAGAAAACTGTAAAAACTTCTACATTAGCTATAAGTGGTCCATTATTATACACCAAATGGGCATTTGCAGGTGCCACCTCATGCTTTTTCGGATCAAATAATTCCGAATCCTCCTTTTCGTGCAGGTCGGAAAGGTTAAAATGCGGCTTTGGGTGGTGCAAACCCGCAACCCTGATCACATCAGGGTCATAAAAAATCTTTTCCATGATTGTTAAATAGTATTTCCCGCCTACTCTTTGTCGGATTTTCGGCATGCTCCGCGAGTGAATGAATCTTGTTACCAGCCAATTAATTTCCCCGACTTATTAATTATGGTGATCCCAAATGCCTTTACAAGTACTTTGTAATCAATCTCTTTCTTGTCAAAATCAGCTGTAAGATCTATTTCTGCCTCTGCAACACCGATATTTCCTCCAAGGTGCGCAGTCGGATGTTGCCGGTCGAGCACTGCGTGCCCGATGGGTATGCCGGAAAGTGTCGCGTCGACTGTTACTCTGGGAATACTCGTATCGATATTCCATTTTACGGTCAAATGACCAAATGTTGCCGAACCAGATTGAAAATTCGCCAGACTGCCGGCGTTGGCGGCTGTAAAATCTGCCATGGTTTTTGAGTTTTAGACGTTATACATTTCGCCTACTCTGTATCCCGTTTTCGGCTGCCCGGTAAAAAGCTTTCAAATGAGTATTGTATACGAAAGGAATTCACTTCACAAACCAACTTCACCACTTGATTGCCCGTCCTACCTCATGAATAACCACACGCCCAAATGTTATCACTTTAACGTCGTAGCTAACTGTATTAGCAGCAAAATCTGCAAAAAATGAAATTTCAGCAGTTGAGATGCCGGTAGTTCCCATCAGGGTAGGTACAACATTACCCCGGTGAATAACTTCGGAACCGGCGTATATACCGTAGAGAAAGGCTTCTACTACAATTTCAGACAAATATTTGTCGATATTCCAGGACAGGACCAGAGGCCCGATTTTCTCGGAGCCTAACTGGAAACTTGCTTTCTGGATCGGTGGGGTTTCTAATAAATGCATCATAGTTGATAATTGGTATTCCGGCAACCAGGCAGTCACGCATTTGGGTTACCGAAAAAAGGCGACAATGCCACAGCAGCGGCTAAATAGCCGCGACCAGGGCCCTGCAATTTGAAAACCCTTTTTTCTTCAGTACACTCTTTCTATGGTTATATACGGTATTCTCGCTTATTGAAAGCAAGTCTGCGATCTTACGGGTGCAAAAACCGATGGTAAGGTAATCGAGTATTTCCCTTTCCCGGCGGGTGAGTTTTATCCCTCTTAACTGATTCATATGTTCCATAACAAAACACCTTTTAATGTTCTGTAAAATTCCATACTAATAGTGTCATTTCATACGGGAAAAACACCCTAAAAAAAAGGGTATTTTTCCCGTATGAATTTCAAAATATTTTCCGTATAACAGGATATATGCCAAAAACAGAGTGATTACCAGTCACTTGGCTACTGGAGCAATTTCACGTCATTTCGCTAACGATTCGGGTCTGAAAACAGAGATACGCGGACACTGCATATGCTGTCTTAACTTCCATTCAGGCATACATTTAGTAGCGAAAAAACTCGGGATTTACCCGGCTATAACAATAGAATAGACAGGCCATAATCGGCACAAAGAATGAGAATACAACTTACGATAACAGAAGTTGTTGACGCCCTGCCAATTTCAAGGGCACCGCCTTGTACATAATATCCGTAGTAGGAGGGAATTATCGAAATAATAAGTGAAAAGACAAATGCTTTAATAATTGCAAAAAACAGATTATAGGGTAAAAAGCCTGTTGTCAACCCTATAAAAAACTGCTGCTTTGTGATGATATGTGAAAACAAGCAGGCTAGGTACCCGCCCCAAATACTAACAGCAATCGACAATATGATCAGGCAAGGCACCATGATCATAGCTGCAACTATCTTTGGTAAAACAAGGTAGGTCTTGGTATTGATGCCCATGATCTCCAGTGCGTCAATTTGCTCGCTCACCCGCATATTACCTAACTCCGAGGCAATCTTTGACCCCACAACACCCGCAAGAACAATACAAATTACAGTAGGTGATAATTCCAAAATTGTAGAATCGCGTACAATTGCAGCAACAACGGTTTTAGGGATGATCGGGTTTACAAACTGGTAAGCAGTCTGGATGGTAACCACCATTCCCAGGAACACGGAAATAATAAGCACAATCGGCAGGGAACGAATGCCAATATCATTGCACTGCTCCATGAACTCGATCCAGTAAACTTTTAGATTTTCAGGTTTGGCAAATCCACCCTTGACCATAAGGATGATCTTCCCAAAGTGCTCAAAAAACAACTTCATACAGCTTCAAAAGTAGGTAAAAAAGAATTAGTGCCGCCGGAAGCTAACTTGAGTTGAACAATAGATTGCAAACAGGTGACAGATACCATTTGCTCACAACAAAGTTGAATATATATCTACTACATATTCAAATCAAGAGAGCGCTTTTTGTTCGTAAACTAAAGTATGAACAAACTACGCAATTCCCGGCGCTTACATTCGGCTTTTTAAAATACAAATTATCCAACCTTGTACAGGTGCCGGCTTAACCAAAATGCAACCTAAACCCGATGATATTATATTATCTTTGCGCCACGAAACACAAATAGCAATTACTAATATTTTTAAGTCTTCTCAATCAAGCAGCGCATACATTGAAACAGATCATACAATCGTTTAAGACAGGGGCCACCGTGCTGGAAGAAGTTCCGGCACCGGCAGTGAAAAGGGGCTGTGTTTTAATTCAAACAACACGCAGTCTCGTATCGTTGGGTACAGAGCGCATGCTGGTAGAATTTGGCAAGGCAAATATGCTTCAAAAAGCGATGCAGCAGCCCGACCGGGTTAAACAAGTTTTCGATAAAATTAAAACTGACGGATTAAAACCAACCCTTAATGCCGTTTTCAATAAGCTTGGCCAGCCATTACCACTTGGTTATTGCAACGTAGGCAAGGTAATAGCAGTTGGCGAAGGTGTTACAGAATTCAAAACAGGCGACCGCGTAGCCTCAAATGGCCCTCATGCGGAATTTGTCAATATCCCTAAGAACCTGGTTGCCAGCATTCCGGACAATGTGACGGATGATGAGGCTGCATTTACAGTAATTGGCTCCATAGGCCTGCAGGGAATAAGGTTGTGCAATCCCCAATTGGGTGAGACAATAGTTGTGGTTGGCCTCGGACTCATCGGGCTTATTACTGCAGAATTACTGGTTGCCAACGGGTGCAGGGTTATCGGCATCGACCTCGACCCTAAAAAAGTAGCGATTGCAAGAAAAAAAGGTATTGATGCCATCAATCCGCGTGAAGGGAATGAGCCCGTCAAGTTTGTGACAGACATTACCGATGGCGTTGGTGCAGATGGCGTTATCATTACCGCTTCCGCCAAAACCGATGAGATCATTGCCCAGGCTGCAAAAATGAGCAGAAAACGCGGCAGGATCATACTGGTAGGCGTAATAGGACTCAATATCAGCCGCGCAGACTTTTATGAAAAAGAACTTACCTTCCAGGTATCCTGTTCTTACGGACCGGGAAGATATGATGATAAATATGAAAAAGAAGGCGTAGACTATCCGCTGCCCTTTGTACGCTGGACAGAAAAACGAAATTTCCAGGCTGTGCTACAAGCCATTTCAACGAAAAAACTGGACGTTGCATCGCTGGTTACTGAACGGGTACCGCTGGGTAATTTCGAAAAGATCTATTCTAATATAAGCAGCCAGGATTCGATAGCGTCTCTTCTGGAATATCCTGAAAACAGCACCAGTGAAGTAACCGTTACAATCAATGATGGAACTTTCACTGCTGGCAAGGGAGGGATAGGTATTATAGGTGCTGGTAATTTCACCAGCATGACCATGCTTCCGGTACTTTCGGAGATCAATGCTCCATTGTATTCTATTGCCAGCGCAGCAGGACTTAC
>CANCOG010000170.1 GCA_947379685.1 Flavipsychrobacter stenotrophus
GGGCCGATATTTAACGCCTACATGAACAGAGTCGGTATTTGTGGTACTACCTACAGTTCTCACAACAACATATGTTCCAGAGTCAGCATAAATGGCGGGAAAAATAAAAGGGTTTTCCAGGGTGCTGGTAAAGCCGCCGGGGCCAGTCCAGCTATAAGTTGCTCCTGTGGAATCACCAACAGCGTATAATAACAGTGAATCGTTCAGGCAAGGTGTGTTACTGGCGGCATGAAAACAACCGCTGGATGTATTGGTTGTATCTACCTGTACATGATAGGTCGCACCACCGGCAGCACCGCTGCAATACAATTCAAAAGAATTGATTGGCGTACATTGGGTAATTTCAAAAACCGGGCTGGAATAACCACTATATGTTGTGGCGCCATATATGAAGCCCCCACTAATAAAAGATGTGCCAGTAGACGCGCAGCCCGTGTAGGAGATCATATTTGCGCCAGTAAATACATAAGACGTACCATTTATATAAGCTTGAATGTACTCAGTACCATTCAAACCATAGGTCTGTACATGGATTGTGTAAACAGGAATAGAGCATGAGTATGTATATGATCCTCCGGTACTACCTGAACCTATATAATATTGTGTTGGCGAACCAAGACAGCTACCCGTCCAGGTTGTAGCACCGGCGCTTGATGGCGTAACAGTTACTGCGAGACTGCCGTAAGTCGTCGTACCACTAAAATTGGTAATAGCAACCTGCGCTCTTGCTATAGGAGTAGCAAGTAACAATATGAGTATAAGTCTAAAGATCAATTTCATAGCCTCTCTTGAACCAGTAAAAATAATAATATTTTCATTAATCAGCTAGTTTCTATCTAAAATAAAAAATAGGGAGTTTAGGTACAGACAGGTGAAACGTGGTAAAAGGATGGGTTATGGCTGAAACTTCGCATTCCAATAATATAATGAACGTGACGATTAACGTCTACCGAGAGTCTTCGGTTTGCGGGCGGCTTGCCAGCTGCAAACATCGGGACTCTCCCATTCACAACATGGACAACGCACAAAATGCGCCCATCCGCTTTGCAGGAGAGCGCCCGCGATGCCAGTTCGCTAAGCTCACAAGCAAACGGGAGACTCTCCTTTGACTAAATAGTATAATCTTCGATCACTTCCTCCCAAACGCAGCTTCCATCATTACCCCTACGTCTAAGGAGAGTCTCCCGTTTGCAGCGGCTTGCCAGCTGCAAACAAGGGGACTCTCCAATTCACAACTTGGACAACGCCCAAAATGAGCCCACCCGCTCTGCAGGAGAGTCCCCGCGATGCCCGTTCGCTAAGCTCACAAGCAAGCGGGAGACTCTCCTTAGACTGTCTCCCGTTTGCGGCGGCTTGCCAGCTGCAAACATGGGGACTCTCCCATTCACAACATGGACAACGCACAAAATGCGCCCATTCGCTGTCAAGGAGAGTCCCCGCGAAGCCTGTTTGCTAAGCCCACAAGTAAACGGGAGACTCTCCTTTGACTCAAAACGAACACCAAACAAAAACGAGCTTAGCCGCTCTAAAGGAGAGTCCTCGCAGTTGCTGGTTCGCAATGCTCACCAACAAGCGGGAGACTCTCCTTAGACTGTCTCCCGCTTGTGGCGGCCTGCCAGCCACAAACTAGGGGGCTCTCCAATTCAAACCATGGACTGCACACAAAACGAACAGAGCCGCTGTACTGGAGAGACTACGCTATGGGGCTATTCGCAATATTCACTGAAAAGCGGAAAACGCTAGGCCATCGGCTTATTCCAGTTCTCAGTAATCCAGTCGTTGGCATGAGTAACTCCATATACTCCCTTTTTGCCGGTCATATAGTATTGCGCCGAACTATGCTTATAATCCGCAGGGTCTTTAGTCAGGCTCCATTTTTTGCTTACCGGATTCGAATGTATATAGTCAAGTTTTTGATTTACAAACTTGTACGAGTAACAATGCTTACAATCAAATGTTGGCTGAAAAACTTCATGCAACTTCCCTTTCTTCCGCTCTCCATCAGAAACTCCATCCGACAAAATTTTCAATATATCTTTTCTTCCTACTCGCGCCAACCGTGCAACAACGTCATATGCAATAAAACGCTTTCCATTTCCGACTATCGTATTAATGCTTTTATCGGTTTGCGTATAGCCGATTAAAGCATGGAGATGGTTGGGCATGATAACATACCCAATAATGGTATTGCCTTTCTCAACCATTACATCAAACCATTTATAAATGAGGTCATATGCTTCTGTTATGTCAAAAAGAGATAACCAGTTATAATTTGTTATGGTAATAAAATAAATACCTGGTTCGCAAATATGCTGTTTATTAATCGCCATATCATCCTTTTTTGCAGCCAAAATAACCTGCTTTTTTGTGAAATAAAAAGCAGAAATATCCGAGTGACCTCTTAAAGTTAACGTCTAAGGAGAGTCTCCCGTTTGCAGCGGCTTGCCAGCTGCAAACAAGGGGACTCTCCAATTCACAACTTGCACAACGCCCAAAATGAGCCCATCCGCTTTGCAGGAGAGTCCCCGCGATGCCCGTTCGCTAAGCTCACCAGCAAGCGGGAGGCACTCGTTTCCAGTGAATTGAAATGATTGCATCAACAGTAGTGCAGTCCATCACTTCCTCCCAAACGCAGCTTCCATCATCACCCCTATAATAGTATCCCAACTGTATTTTTTCTTTTCCTGCAGTATATTCTGATGCAGATCCGGAAGCGAGTTGGGGGCGTAGAATTTCAGGACGGCATCGGCGATAGAGGTGGGTGTTGGTTCGGCAACAAAGCCTACTTTGCCATCGGGCACTACTTCGGCCAGTCCGCCTACGTTGGTAACGATCATGGGCTTTTCAAAGTGATAGGCCACCTGAGTTATGCCGCTTTGCGTGGCATGCCGGTAGGGCTGTACCACCACATCGGCTGCACTGAAGAAAATATAGACTTCGTTATTGGGAATGAAATCAGTATGCAAATGGACTGTATCTTTTAATCCGTCCTCTTCTATGATCTTGTTGCAATTGGCTTCTACGTTCTTATCGTAATATTCGCCGGCCACCAGCAGGTGAATACCGGCCTTGCGGATGCGTTCATCGGCCATGGCTTTCAATAAAATATCCAGCCCTTTGTAGTCACGGATGAAACCAAAAAACAGTAAGTACTTTGTAGCTGGGTCGAGCTTAAGTTTTGCACACGCCTCCTGCTTACCTATGGGTTGCTCATAATTATCGTACACGGGGTGTGGTGAATAAATAGCTGGCTTGCTGGTGAGGCTTTGTACGTCCTTCAGCACCTCCTTGCTCATAGTCACAAACGCGTCCACTGGCTTCATAAAGTAACTGGTGAATTGAGTGTCACCCGGACGCTTCTCGTGTGGTTTAATGTTATCGGCAATACAAAGCACCCTTGTATGTTTGTTTTGTTTTACACGTCTTAAAATAGTGCCCAGACATGGCCCCATAAAGGGCAGCCAATACCGAACTATAATAAGGTCGGGTCGTTCATTTTTCAGCCTATTACCAACAGCAATCCAGTTCAGTGGATTCACTGAATTGATCACTGTCCTGATGACCAGGTTTTCAGGAGCTGGTTCATCGGTAAACTGCGTTTTCCCCGGGAATAAAAAAGAGGGATATTGCAGTGAAAAGGAATATAATTGTACGCTGTGTCCTTGTTCCTGCAGCACAGCAGCCAGCCGTTGATTATATGTAGCCAGTCCACCACGCAGGGGGTGGCCCGGGCCTATGATGACTATTTTCATGGAAAGAGTGTTTTGAAATCAACCTGAGCACGGGCGTAGTCTTCTGGGATGCCGATATCAATAAAGTAGTTATCGGCTTCCGCACCATAGAATTTTTGTTCACCGGCAAAGCGCTCGAGGTAATCTTTTTCGAACGAGAATTTTTCAGGCAGGTTTTTAGCCAGGAATTCCTCACGACTAATAATATAAATGCCGCCATTGATCAGGCCTTCAGCACGTTGCTTTTTCTCCTCAAAAGAAGTAATAACACCCGCCGGGTTGGTATGCACAATACCATATCTGTCAAAGTCATGCATCTTTTTTAGTGCCAGAGTGGTAGAGGCATTATTTGCTTTATGGAATTTATGTAATTGCTTGAGGTCAGCCATAAACATAGTGTCTCCGTTGAGTACAAATACATCATCGGTAGCCGCTTCTTCCATAGCGGCCAGAATGCCGCCGCCGGTGCCCAATGGCTCATTTTCCACCACATAGTCCAGTTCAAAATAAAGATCTTGTTCTTCCAGCCACCGGGTGATAATATTGTGCTTATACCCCAGCGACAGAATGACCCTTGTACAACGCTGGGCGGTCAGGTAATCAAACAGATAGGCAAGGAATGGCTGCCCGTTTACCGGTGCCATGCACTTGGGCTGCGCCCCAATAACGCCCTGCAACCTTGTTCCTAAACCGCCTGCCAGAATGATGCACTCCATATTATGTGTAATTAAAAATACGCTGCAAAGAAACGGAAAGAATCAGGAAGGTCAAGTATTTGGTTGGAGGCAGTAATCAAAGCCCGATTGAAATGCGATTAATTCCCAATGTATAATGAGCGTCTTCCAATCACACCATGTGTAGCACACAAAACGAACACAACCGCTTTAATAGTTAGGTCGATACTTGCTAATACAGCGTTTTGGGGGAATAGGTTGGCTCTTATCGTAAAACTATATATGCCACGTAAACAACCCCCTTTCCGTAAACTGGTATGGGCTGAATTCGCCACCAAAAGCCTGCAAAGCTTTTTTAACGGCATAGCGTGTATTGTCCGGGCAATAGAAGATCATGAAACCACCACCGCCGGCTCCGGATATTTTGCCGCCGGTAGCACCAGCCTTCTTGGCTGCTTCGTATATCTCATCCATGCTGTCATTACTGATGCCCTTGGCCATTTGCTTCTTGTACTTAAAGCCGTAATCAAGAATACCGCCTATCTCATGGATATTACCTTTCAGCAGGGCTTCCTTCATGATCTGGGCCTGCTCTTTAACATGGTGCATTGCATCGATGGAAGCCTGGTTCTTGTCAGTTACGTTCTTGCTCTGTGATTCTATTATGGTAGATGAAAGCCTGCTGGTAGCAGTGAAATATAGCAGCAGATTGTTTTCCAACTCGTAGAGGTATTCAGGTTTAATGCGTAGTGGATTTACAATTACCTTGTTATCGGCATAGAACTCCATGAAATTTACTCCACCAAAGGTAGCTGCATACTGGTCTTGCTTGCCACCAGCCATTTTCAGGTCAACTCGTTCTACGTCATAGGCAATGCGGGCAACATCATATTCACCCAGTGGCAGGTTCAGCCATTCAGCAAATACACCAATTATGGCCACCATAAGGGTAGATGAGCTGCCGAGTCCAGATCCGGCCGGTGCATCGACAATAGTAGATAATTTAAAGCCACTGGGGACAGGCCCGTAAGTACGCACAATATAATTATAGGCACCCTTGGCCAGGTCCAGCGTGCCATTTATGGGCAAGGTTTCAGCCATATCAAAAGTCTGGCTCTCCCCCCTGTCAACGGCTTCGATTATTATTTTGGGTTCCGGTAGTAACTCTATAGTTGCATAAGCATATAAAGAGATAGTTGCATTCAGAATGGCTCCGCCATAAAGATCGCAATATGGGCTTACATCTGTTCCGCCTCCTGCAAGGCCAATGCGCAATGGCGCTTTACTCCGGTATATCATTTTTTCAGCTGCTGTTAAGGTCAAAATTACGATGTCATTTGCCAAAAGTCCTACCTCTACTCCAGCCCCTTCTCCATAAATGAGGGAAGAGGATTATTGAAATCTTCGCTATCGCTAAGCTATTTTGAAACAAAACCTATGTTAATAACAACGCTCAAAAATACTAAAATAATGTTTGAGGAAGGTTATTAAACGTTAACCCGGCATCCCGGTCCACTACCTGCCGACATCATGCACTACAGTTTTGGCATTCCCAATCCAAATAATAGCTTTAAATTGCAACGCAACAGAAAACAAACACCAAATGGGTGCAATCATTCAGGTAAACAATCTCGTAAAAAAATACGGTGATTTTGAGGCAGTTAAAGGGATAAGTTTTGAAGTAATGGAAGGTGAGATATTTGGTTTACTGGGCCCCAACGGTGCCGGAAAGACCACTACGCTGGAAATTATCGAAACCCTGCGCGAAAAAACATCGGGTGACGTAATTGTTGATGGTATGAACCTGGATAAAGAACCACAGGCCATTAAAAACATTATTGGTGTGCAATTGCAGGCGGCGGGCTACTACCCCAACCTGAATCTAAAACAGATCATAGACTTGTTTTCCGGATTGTATAACCGCGATGTAGATCCGCTGACACTGCTGGATACTGTTAACCTCCGAGACAAAGCCAAAAGCAAGTTCAAAGAGCTTTCAGGCGGACAGAAACAACGTTTTTCTATTGCTACAACACTGATTAACGAGCCGAAGATCATTTTCTTAGATGAGCCTACCACAGGGCTTGACCCACAGGCGCGCCGCAATCTGTGGGAACTCATTATTCAGTTACGCAGCAGGGGCGCCACTGTTGTATTGACTACGCATTATATGGATGAGGCAGAGGAATTATGCGAGCGTGTGGCTATTATTGATAAGGGTGAGATCATTGCCCTAAGCACCCCTAATGAACTTATTGACCGACTGCTGGCTACTGGTTTCAAACGCCCGAAGGAAGTAAAGGCCGCAAATCTTGAAGATGTCTTCCTGAATATGACTGGACGGGAGTGGAGAGAAGGATAATTCGTTCGAAAAACTCCTTTTAGTCTTTTTGCATGACGATATTGCTACTTTGTATAGCAATATGAGTCAGTGTGAAATCTCAATACAAAGAAATAATATAAACTATTTTTGGTGATTATCAGTCATTGAATTAATTTTAATTCATTAAAATACTTAATCACGCTGTAATGAAGTTGAAAAATGGAACATACCGATTTCCATTGCTTGTCCTTTTGTGGACCATGGTATTGTGTTCCGGGCAGATCGCGTCCGCGCAGATCATTAATACCGTTGCAGGTACCAGTGCATCGGGCTTTGCCGGAGACGGGGGCACGGCAACTAATGCCAACCTGTTTTTCATTTATGATGTTGCTATTGATGCCAGCGGAAACATGTATATCGTAGACAATAACAATAACAGGATCCGAAAGGTTACCCCGTCGGGTATAATTACGACCATTGCGGGCAATGGTAGCATGGGCTATAGCGGTGATGGCGGGGCAGCAACTGCAGCAAAACTGAACAGCCCAAGCGGTGTAGCCGTTGATGGGGCAGGCAATGTGTATATAGCCGATGCCAATAATGCCGTTGTCAGAAAGGTCAATACATCGGGCATCATCAGCACCTTTGCGGGTACCGGCGTTGGTGGGTTTAATGGGGAAGGCGGGCAGGCAACGGCTGCGCGATTCAGGGTACCGAGAGATGTGGCCGTAGATAACAGGGGCAATGTATATATTGCTGATTACTACAATTTCAGGATACGAAGGGTAAATGCGGCAGGAATAGTAAGGACAGTAGCTGGCACGTCTACAGGCGGATATGCAGGTGACGGTGGCCAGGCAACTGCGGCGAAAATGCGCAACCCCACCAGTGTTGACTATGACAGTAAAAGGCGCAGGTTGTACATAGCAGATTATTTCAATAACTGCATCAGGATGGTAGATAGTACCGGAATCATCACCACGGTAGCCGGAACTGATTCGGCTGGCTATGCCGGCAATGGAGGCCCGGCAACTGCAGCGCTTTTTGACGCTCCTGTGAATGTGACCGTTGATACTGCGGGCGATTTATATATCTCAGATCACAACAATTTCGAGGTACGCAAGGTAGACATGACGACGCGGATCATCAGTTGCGTCGCAGGGAATCATACTACGGGGTATAGTGGCGATGGTGGCCTTGCAACTGCGGCACAGTTGGGTGTCGCGGGTATCTGCTTCGATGCGTTGAATAACCTTTACATGTGCAGTTATTCTAACATCAGGAAGGTCGATGCACGGCTATCAGTCATTGGCGGTCCGTCTATTTTTTGCCAGGGGACCGGTATTACCCATACTAACAGTTTTACCGGGGGAACCTGGAGCAGCAGCGCTCCCGGAGTTGCATATACTGCAGGTGGCTCAGGAATCGTTTATGGCCTTTCAGGCGGAACGGCAACTATAACTTACAGACCTCCCGGCGTTTACGCTACCTATGCTATAACAAGCGACACAGTAAAACCATTACCAATAGTTGGCCCCATCTCCGGATCACCCATTATCTGCGTCGGGGCAACTGCATCTCTTTCCAACAGTACGCCCGGTGGCACCTGGAGCAGTGTAGACACCAACATTGCTAAAATAGACACCTCAGGGTATCTTACAGGCTTTATTTCCGATAGTGTAACCATATTGTACTCAGTGGGTAACGATTGCGGAACAACAAGCACGACTAAGGTCATTTACATTGATTCGCCTGTCACCCCGGTAGTGACTATATCGACACCACACGATTCACTGCTTTATTATGGTCAGCTGATCACTTTTACGGCGGAGCCTACTTATGGTGGGTTCACGCCTTCCTACCAATGGTTTTTGAACGAAGTTCCCGTTCCAGGTGTTACGGCAAATACTTATACGGTGGAAACTTACTGGCACGAGTCGGTATATTGTATACTGACCAGCAGCCTGGGGTGCGTAACAAAACAGGCGGACACCAGCGGATCGGTATTTATCCGAACCAATACCGTTGGAGTGGGTAGTGCTGAAAAATCACCGAAGCTGAGCCTGTATCCTAATCCCAATAATGGAAATTTCGAGTTGATGGGAGAGGCCGCCAATGTGCCGGATTGTACCATTGAATACCAGATATATGACCTGAAGGGGACTGCGCTTAAAAAACAGATGGGTACATTAATAAACGACCGGTTCCGGGAAAAATTCAGTTTAGGTAACAACCTGCCACAGGGGCAATATTTAATGGGTATTCAGGTGGGAAACAGGAAGGAGATTCTGCCTTTTACGATTGTTTCCGGGCATTAATTCCAGTTCCGACCGATAGTGAAATATTTCTGTCGCTGAAAAATATGTCCTGCCAAATAAAACATTAATTCAATTTGTTTAATTTGAAAAATCCAGTACCTTTCGGCATTAACTATGTCTGTTATGATACATGCTGATGCTTTGGTTCTTCCGTCGTCTG
>CANCOG010000171.1 GCA_947379685.1 Flavipsychrobacter stenotrophus
CTCAGTGATGAAATATCTCCCACATAACCATAGATGCGGTCGGTTGGTGTACCTGCGCCGGAAATACCATAGGTGAATACGATCTTTACGCTGGTAATAGTAGCTGAGGAAGGAATGCCTGCGGCAGTCATATTAAACACAGCGTAACCGCGGTTGGCAGCGTTAGATACGGTCATTGCACCGCTTGTCTTGGTCGTTGTGGTCGTGTAGCCTGTAGATGAGGCATTTACCGTTACTGTTGTAGCGAAACCTGAGAAGGCCAGCAAGGTAAGAACGAGTGTAAAGAGAGATGATTTCATAACTAAAAGTTTTAAGAGAGTTAAGAGATATTATTTGTTTGTTGTTTTTTTAGTTTTTGTATTTATTTGAAAACCAGTTAAAATTGTTGGCGACACTTTTTGTTTTTCGCTATTCTGTTATTCGGTTGTTAATAAATATGATGCAATCTACACCCAGCGGGACCCTGTATCCAAAAAAACTTCACTAACGGTCGTAAAACTTCACGAACGGTAAGAAAAGGACATTTTCATTAACAAAAATTAAATTAAAATATACATAAGTAATTGAAAATAGGCTTTGTTTTGTTGTTGGCTATTTTTCTGTGTCATTTTCGTTAACAAACAGCCGAAAAACATGCTCCCCAAAAGCACATTTTCATCAGGAAACAGCTGAGTTCAGCGTCAATTGCGACGTACATTCTAACTGGCCTATTTCTACCGTTTGCCGCACCAACATAACTTATATCTTTGCACCATGGAATTGAATGCACTGACTGCTATTAGCCCAATTGACGGGCGCTACAGGTCGCAACTGGCTGTTTTATCTCAGTACTTTTCTGAATTTGGATTGATCCGTTACAGGGTGCGGGTTGAAGTAGAATATTTCTTATTCCTTGCAGCTAAAAAGGTCATCAAGCTACCTTCAAAGGTAAAGCCGGCAAAGCTTCGGGCCATCTATGAAGATTTTACCGAGGCAGACGCTATGCAGATAAAGGGCATAGAGCGCACTACTAATCATGATGTGAAGGCGGTAGAATATTTCCTAAAAGAAAAACTAAATGCGCTGGGGGCAGGGGAGAGTGTGGAATGGATCCACTTCGGGCTTACCTCACAGGATATCAATAATACTGCTACACCGTTATTATGGAAGGACGCTCTTGAAGAACAGTTTCTGCCTAAGTTATATAATATGGTGCTTCAACTGGGTAATATGGCCAGGGAATGGCGCGAAGTACCTATGCTTGCCCGTACCCATGGTCAGCCAGCTTCGCCTACCATACTTGGTAAGGAGTGGATGGTATTCGTTGAACGCCTCGAAGGGCAGCTCAGATTGTTTAGTCATATTCCTTTTGCTGCAAAGTTCGGTGGCGCCACGGGTAATTTTAATGCTCACCACGTAGCTTTCAGCCAAATTAATTGGGAAGAATTCGGGAATGAATTTGTGAATGGACAGTTGGGATTGGAGCGTATGCAATACACTACCCAGATAGAACATTACGATAACCTTGCAGCACAATTCGACGGGCTTAAAAGGATCAATACCATACTCATAGATTTTTGCCGTGACATATGGCAGTACATCTCAATGGAGTACTTCAAGCAAAAGGTGAAGGAAGGCGAGGTAGGCAGCAGTGCCATGCCACACAAGGTGAACCCGATAGATTTCGAAAATGCAGAGGGAAACCTGGGTATTGCCAATGCACTGTATGAGCACCTAAGTGCCAAGTTGCCGGTAAGCCGCCTTCAGCGCGACCTTACTGATAGTACCGTTTTGCGTAATGTGGGTGTTCCCCTTAGTCATAGTTTCCTGGCATTGAACAGCATTGAAAAGGGACTGAGTAAACTTTTGCTCAATGCACAAAAAATGCAGGACGATCTCGACAATAACTGGGCAGTTGTAGCAGAGGCCATTCAAACCATCCTCCGCCGTGAAAATTATCCGCAACCCTACGAAGCCCTTAAAAAGCTAACCCGTGGAAAGGCGGGCATTAGTAAGGATGATATACATGAATTTATAGAGTCGTTGGATGTATCAGCAAAGATTAAGAAGGAATTGAAAGCGGTTACTCCGCATAATTATACAGGGGTGGGGTTTAAGTTTTAAATTGATTGTGGGGTGAATAGAAAAGGAGATATTCAAATTTGAATATCTCCTTTATGCAGGGAGAAGGGGACAACTTTCGAACTGTTTTTTGTGTGATTTTAAAGCGATTGAACATTTCTAAGCATGAAGGATATTCGCTTTACCTTGCTATTTATTGATAGAAATTTCCTGTACCACCGCGGGAGCTGAAATTCTTTCCGCATTCGTATGTGATTCATATATCTGTTTGTCCAACGATTGCAGGTAAGTTCGGAGACGCTGTGCAGAATATGTCCCGCTGAAAGATACTATGATAATTCCCGTCGTATCATTCAACTCCCAGTGCCGATCTCCTCCTCCAATGGTATCGAGCCGCTGCATTAAAGTAAAAGCTGTATGCTTAGCTGCATCGGAAGTCTCACGCTTCAGAAAAGTAATTACTTCAGCGTCAGATGACTTCAGCGAGATATTAGTAGTTGAGGGTTTCACAAACAGCGGCGAGAGCCTGTTTCCTCCGGCTGTAGTATAGGCTGCAGCAAACCGATCCACAAATCTTCCATCAGCAGGTCCATTCGAAGCGTAGGTAACAGCCGTTTGCAGTAAGACATCGCGGGGATTATTCGACAACGTGAGTATCACCGGCGCATACTGCACCCGCAACCTTATGTGCGCTTGCCTGCCGGAATTACCACTACCACATGACGATAGCAGTAGGAGTCCGTCCAGAAAAGTGATAACGGAAATGGTCAAATATCTCATCGGATGTAATCTACTGAAGAATTACAGGCAGGACAAGCACTTGCTCCTTCAGAATTGCGAATCCCGCTTATTTAAGGAAATTACCCAGTATGGGTGAACGTTAAAAAGCCAGTATTATAGTTTCTAAACTGTTGGAAACCCAGAATGAAGTCAGCCTGTAACTACCTCGCGGTTTCGGTAAGGCTGCGTCTACAACCTATAAGACCCCCCAAAAACAAAAAAGCCTCACATTTCTGTGAAGCTATTCAGCGGAGGGATGGGGATTCGAACCCCAGATACCCTTTGACAGGTATACACACTTTCCAGGCGTGCCTCTTCAACCACTCGAGCATCTCTCCTGTTGAGGGCTGCAAAGGTATAAAATATTCTCATTTTTTTCGGATTTTTTATCAATTTTCATTGGGGTAATTTTGGGGCTGGTGACATCGATAAGGTGATGTGCCGCGTGCCTATGATTGAAAGAACGGTTATCCTGTATATTGCGATGAGCCTTGATGGGTACATAGCCAGGGTGGACAATACAATTGACTGGCTCTCAGTGGTAGAGCAGCAGGGAGAGGACTATGGTTATTCCGATTTTGTAGGGTCTGTGGATACCGTGATCATGGGGCGAAAAACGTATGAAAAAGTACTGACCTTTGGTGGGGAGTTTCCTCATAAAGGGAGAATGTGCTATGTGCTCTCTCGCACCCAATCGGGCACAAATGAACATGTCACCTTTTTTAATGGCGCTGCTGCCGACCTGGTTCGGAAGCTGAAACAAAAGGGTGGGGCCAATATTTTTGTGGATGGCGGTGCTGATGTGGTGAATAGCCTGATGACAGTTAACCTGATCGATAAATTTGTCCTTTCCGTTATCCCGGTGTTTCTCGGTTCGGGCATACCGTTGTTTCAAAGCGGCCGGCCAGAACAGCTGCTGAAACTGACGAATAGTTTTACATTTCCATCGGGGCTGGTGCAATTGTGGTATGAGAAGAAGGCGTAATTTTTGGTTATTTTATTAATGGCCAAGTTACTTCGAGCAATAGACTTGCAAGTGAGTTTGTTGCGCCTCGTATTGAAGGCATGTATTGTTTTCTAAGCTAATTTTAGAAAGGTAAAAGGCGTGCAAGACATGTATTCATGTAACGTGGTGCAGGTTCGTAGGCTGCCTTGTTGTTTTGAAATTCAAGTCTATTTATATAACTTCACTATTTACATTCTTTCGCAAAAATATACTCAAATGAACGCCCTACGCCTTGGATTATTTCTTGTGATCAGCTTTGTCTGGCATTCTGCCTCAGTTGCTCAAACAATTTTTTCGGAGGATTTTGAAAATGCTACTATTCCGGGCGTTCCTGCTGGGTGGACGGAGACGCATAGTGGAGCAGGCGATGGATTTGTCAGTAATATTGGTGCAATTTACTGGAATGCGAATCCGGTTCCGAGACATACAAAGTTTGGGTTAGTTGACGAAAGTAACCATCGGGGAAATACAATGGTTACGTTGACATCTTCTGCTTTTTCGGTCGCGGGAGTTTCGGTGGCCTGGCTGAACTATGATGATTTTTACTTTGGTGGCCTCATTTATTCGAATACCGAAAAGGCATACATACAATTGGCATTTGATGGTACTTCAACCTGGGTAACTGTTGATACGATTACAACTTTTTCCAGGAGTAGCTGGGGTAGCCGATCACTTGACATCAGTTCATCGGTTTCGGGTCATTCAACAGCTAAGATGAGGTTGAATTATAAGAACAATTCCTGCTTACAGGCGACTGGATTGGCTATTGATAATATTATCATTTACCAGCCATGTACTACGGACCTAGCCTTGAAATCGCTACAGCCACAGGCTGGGGACCCGGCAAATGATTATTATATTACCGGTACCGGGGCGAAATTTTCAGGGACTGTTGTCAACAAAGGGGCAAGTACTATCACGTCTTTTACTATTCATCATTCAACAGGGTCAGGTACAATTTCTTCGAATACTTATTTTACTTCAATTAGCCCGGGTGGGTCGTTTGACTTTACAGATTCACTGTTGTATACAGTGTCAGCAGGATTGAATTATGTTTCGGCATGGGTATCAGTTGCCGGTGACGGGGATCATGCAAATGACACTTTAAAGACGACAATAATGGGTGTGCCATCACTACCTCACAAGCGGCCATTTTTTGAAGAGGGAACCGGAACGTGGTGTGGTTATTGCGTGAAGGGAATTATTTACTTTGATTCGCTGTGGAAGCTTTATCCGCATGACGTGAGTGTAGTTCAGGTGCACCATAATGACCCAATGCAATGGAATAATCCGTCGTCGATCTCGTATGACGAAATGACCCAAAAATATATCTGGGCGTATCCGACATATCTTCTCGACCGTAATTATCTGGGTGGTTCAACTTCTGCGCTGCAGGATTTTACACTTTTCAGAACATCTTTTGGTTTTGCGGAGATGCAACTTGAGGTGGATAAAACGGATTCAAATTTCCTGAAACCTACAGTGAAAATTACTCCGGCCATAAACTTAAGTGGGGATTATAGAATAGAAATTATAGTAACTGAAGACCAGGCACATGGCAATGTTTCTGGATGGGAACAAGAGAATTACTATGGAATTGGCGGCTCGGCAACGGGCGATATGGCTGGCTGCGGCTATAATTTTAACGACTCGCAGGCAATAATACCTGCCAGCTCAATGTATTATAATTTTGTAGGCCGGTACACTCAGCCGTACCTTTTAAAATATGATCAAAATGGCGTTGCCGGTAGTTTGCCAGCGGCTATGGTTGCCGGAACGACTTACACAGCAACCGGCATAAATACAGTTTCGCCATTTGGTATGTTGTGGAATTGGCGGCAGCTTCGTTTTATAGCATTGATTATTGACAATAATCCCCAAAATTACAGTTATGGGTATGTGCTGAACAGCGTAAGTACAGTACAGAATATGCAATCTCTTGGGTTTCCTCTAACTCATTCTGAACTACCACGGATCAGAATTGCTCCTAATCCTGCAATTGATAAAGTTCGCTTTACTTTCGGGCTAACTGAAGCTGGAGCAGGCCAGTTGTCCTTACATGATGTAATGGGTCGACTTGTTTATCGAGGTGCGGCTGTACAGCTTAGTGCCGGTGAGCAACAGTTCGAATGTTCTACAGCGGATTTGCCCGGAGGTGTTTACTATGTGACGGTATCACTTAAAGATGGAGTGATTTCGGATAGGTTTATAGTCGTGAAATAGCCGCAAAACCAGCAATTACCTGACAAATTCAATTGTTTTATTTGCCCCTTTTTTTTGAAAAAGTGAAGGACTTTTTTCGCTCTCCACTGGTGTGTTCTGAAGTCGTTTAATTTACGAGGGGGCAGTTGTGTTGTGAGGTTACTTCGTTTTGTTCCAATAATCGTCCATTTAATCTGTACTAAACGCTTTGGGTTGCGTTTTGGGAGTTATATGAATCCCACATTTGAAAGTGTTAGTCCCCAGTGAAATTACCGGGTGTTATCATTTTATCAATAAAAATGAAAACGAGAGTTATTTATTGAAAATATTGATTAAATAAATTTGTAACTAGTTAGTGTTTTTCATTGGACAATTATATCTTTATACTGAATAAATTCTTTTGCATCATTTTTTATTTTTGATTGCTTTAAGTAGTCTGCCTTGTGAATTTTTACATTCCCGGACTATTAAGAGCAACTGATGGTGCATGTAATTGACTTTTCGGTATTTCTAACTCAATATAAATGCAAATGAAAAAAATCAATTTAGTAACGCTACTACTTGCCGGGGCAGGAATTGCCTACATCAGTACGGTTTCCTGTGAGAATTCGGGGGGGGGCAAGAAGGGGGATAGCACTGCTGCGGTGGTTGGTGCGACGGCCCATGGGGGAACTCCGCTGAGCGCTGTGTTGCCGTTCGATGCAACAATACCGGCGGGGGACACCGATATGAGGACCACGGTCCGCCGTGATTTTGATATTTTTTCCTGGCAATCGTTTGTTGCCCTGTCGTGGCCAACTGCTGCGGGTGAGATTATTGGCCAGCATGGCGATAACACTACGGTTTGGGGCACCTGGAAAAAGAATTATGAGGTGTTTCTGGATAACGGGCAGAAACCGGGTCCCTGGGATATTGTAGCGCAGTCGAAGCAGCAGGTGCTGTCGCAAGAGAGTAAGGTGCCGCTGGGCAATGCTAACCTGACCGCTATTTTTCAGCCGGAGCAGGCAGGTCCGCTAATTGACCAGAACGGGCAGTACGCGCGTTTTGAGATTGCAATGAACCGGGAAATGTTCGAATATATTGACAAGAACACGTTGTACAATATTGAAGGGCAGAACAAATTCACAGATACTATCAGTTTTCCGAAGGGTAGTAACAAAACAAGCACCCAGCCTCCAGCCTATGGCGCGATAATGGTGAAGGCCTCGTGGAAAATACTGGGTGCAGGAGATGACACTTCCCGTTTTCATAAGATAAGGGCTACCATTCATATCAATGCGCTTCCTTCGCGAAAGATCAAGGATTCGAGCTATGAAGCCTGGGTTGGGCTGGTTGGGATGCATATAGGCACCCGTACAAGTATTTGCCCTCAGTGGATATGGTCGAGTTTTGAGCAGGTGGACAATGTGCCTACTGTTGGTAGTGAAACCGACAAGCACTACAACTTTTACAAATTCAGCAATCCATTGAATAACAAGACGTTGAACAAACCACCGATTCAGCCGTGGAATGCTGGTATACAGGGCCAGAAGCCGAGCCAGGTAGCACGTGTGATTCCTATAGACCCGGGGACGCAGGCGCTGAATGATTCCTTTCAAAAATTGCTGATAGCTGTGAACCCGAAGAGTGTTTGGCAGTACTATGAACTGGTGGGCACACAGTGGCCGGTTAATGGTAACAGCAAAACAGACAGGACGGGTAATCCGTTCCCCGTTTTCCTGGCCAACTGTACACTGGAAACATATGACCAGGGTACAGTGCAGGGCGTCAGTTCGAGTTGTATTGGCTGCCATAATGCAGCTACAAGTTTTTCCGGCAGGGCCGCAGACTTTACATTCCTGCTGAAGACAGCACATTCGTTGAAAAAATAATTCTAACCATTAAAACTATTTTATGACGCTTCCTGAATTTGTAAGTTTATCTGCTGCGCTGACTGGCTACCCGGCGAGCATTTTACAACCTGGTGCCGACACACAACTTGTTGCAGAACAGTTGCTGGGCGAGCTGAATAACTCTGCCAATGAAATACCGGATGGCACCCTGGAGGCGCTGACCGTTGCGTGGAATAATATCGCGGCGACACCATCTGCCGAAATGGAGGCCAAGGTGCAGAGTGATATTATGGAAAATCCGCAGATAGCACGTCTGGCGCAAAACATCATTCTTATGTGGTACCTGGGAAATTGGTACGACCTGCTGAAAAATCCGAACTGCTTTGTGTTTCCCGAAAGTGTACCCTCAAGCCACAAGAACCTAGACCATGTGGTTTCGTCGACAGTGTACACCAACGGGTTGGTTTGGGGTGAAATGGGTGCACACCCAATGGGCTTCAGCACTGGTAATTTTGGGTACTGGGACAGTGCTCCGACTCTGCCTCTAATAAATTAATAACAAACAAACTGAAAAACTTTCAAACAATGGATAATTCAAATATTCAATATGATGTCGTGATAGTTGGCGGTGGTTGGGCTGGCAGTCTTTTAGCTTACAGGCTTTCAAATGCCCAGAAAAATGTGCTGGTGCTGGAAGCTGGTATTCCGATTGAGGGGTTGATTACAGATCAGGACCAACAGGAACTGAACACAACCGGCACCAGGGCGAAATTCTTGAATGATTTCTTCCTGGCTATGGCCAAAACGCCGGAGTCGCCGTATGTGCAGAATTTTAACGCTCCACGGCCGTCGGTACTGGACATTAAGCAGGTGACGCCTCCGTTTCTTACTCCCAATTCAGCTCCGCCAACGCCTGTGGATTGTTCAGATGTGCAGCAATCTATAAAAAAGGATGGTTACCTGATACAGCAGGGGCCAATACCCTTCGGCAGCACTTATGAGCGCCGGGGTGGTGGTACCTCGTGGCACTGGCTGGGCACTGCGCTGCGGCTGATGCCCAATGATTTCAAAATGAAGTCGGTGTATGGCAGGGGTGTTGACTGGCCTATGACCTATGATGACCTTTCGAAATACTATGACCAGGCTGAATATGAGATCGGTGTATCGGCTGATGTAAGTGAGCAGGCATTGCATGGCATCACGTTTACCGATGGTTATGTTTACCCAATGGCGAAAATACCACCATCGGTGCTGGACCAGGTAATGGGTGCTGCG
>CANCOG010000172.1 GCA_947379685.1 Flavipsychrobacter stenotrophus
ATAGTAGGTGTATTGAAAGAACATGCCCCGGAAACGCGTGTATCACTGGTGCCAGAGGTTGTTGCTGCCCTTGTAAAAATGAGTGTTGTAGTATGGATTGAGCAGGGTGCGGGCGTTACTGCCTTTTACAGCGACCAGTCTTATATTGACGCCGGCGCAGCCATAAAAAGTGGTCAGGAAATAAGGAATAGTGCAGATATGGTACTTGCCATTCAAGCTGCCACAGTTGGAGATGTAAAGTCAGGTACTGTACTGATGGGCGTTTACCAACCATTATTCAACACGTCGTTAATGACTAGTTGGGCAGGAAAAGGCTATTCCATTTTCAGTCTGGATACCATTCCAAGAACTACCCGTGCACAGTCTATGGATGTATTGAGCTCGCAGGCTAATATTGCCGGTTACAAGGCAGTACTTCTCGCTGCAACGCAATACAGCAGGTACTTTCCTATGTTCATGACCGCTGCTGGTAGTATACCACCTGCAAAGGTGCTGATATTGGGAGCTGGTGTTGCAGGCTTGCAGGCCATTGCAACTGCACGCAGGCTTGGTGCTGTAGTTGAGGTCTTCGATACTCGTCCTGCAGTTAAGGAAGAGGTAATGAGCCTTGGTGCCAAATTCGTTGAAGTAGAAGGCGCTGCAGATGCATCGAAAGCGGGAGGATATGCCGTTCAGCAAAGTGAAGATTTCCAGCGTAAGCAAAGAGAGAAGATTCATGAGCATGCGAAAAAGTCCGATATCATTATTACTACAGCGCAGATACCGGGGATGAAGGCACCGATCTTGATCACAAAAGCAATGATCGAAGACATGCGCGCTGGGTCTCTTATCGTAGATATCGCATCGGTAACTGGAGGCAATACTGACCTCACAGAAAACGACAAGACAATAGTTCATAATGGCGTTACCATTATTGGTAACTCAGCACTTGCAGCGACCACCCAGGCCGATGCGAGCAAGCTATATAGTAAGAACGTGCTGAATTTCGCAAAACTTATCATTACGAAGGAAGGTGGTCTTAACCTGAATTTTGAAGATGATATTGTAAAAGGCACGTGTATTGCTTTTGAAGGTAACATTGTGAACGATCGCGTTAATTCACTTCTGAAGGTGAACAGTTAGTATTTTGAATTGAATCAATAAAATATAATTCAGGTTATGGATCAAGCGTTTAGTTTTTTCAATAGTAACTACCATCTGGTTACGATAGTGATACTCTCCATTTTTCTGGGTATCGAAGTAATTTCCAGGGTGCCTGCTGTACTGCACACACCATTAATGAGTGGTGCCAATGCCATTCATGGTGTTGTAATTATCGGGGCCATCATTGTTATGGGCGAGGCGCCTGAAGGTGATATGGTTTCCCTTGTTTTGGGTTTCCTGGCAGTTGTGCTGGGAACACTGAATGTGGTTGGCGGTTTTGTGGTTACCGACCGCATGCTGGAGATGTTCGGCAAGAAAAAGAAAAAGTAAAAAATTATTTTCCCGCTTATAACCAATAAATAATGGAGCAATTTCAAGAGTTATTAAATACGAATCCACTACTTCTGCTGGCCTACCTGATTGGTTCGGTCACGTTCATTATGGGTTTGAAAATGTTGTCACACCCCGAGACAGCCCGCAAGGGTAACCTTATTGCGGCATTTGGTATGACCGTATCCATTTTTGCCACTATTTTCCTTTACAAGGCACATAACGGAGAAGGATTGCATAACTACATATGGATTTTCGCCGCATTGGTAATTGGTACTGTAGTTGGCACGATGGCTGCCAAAAAAGTGCAAATGACGGCTATGCCGGAAATGGTAAGTCTGTTTAATGGTATGGGTGGCGCGTGTGCCATGCTGATTTCGCTGATTGAATACCGCAATGATGCAGCTCCGCCGATGGGCAAACTGCTGATCATTGTATTGGGTATGATCATCGGAACTATTTCGTTTGCAGGAAGTATTGTTGCCTGGGGTAAGCTCAATGGCCGCGTTAAAGATAAGACCATCCCCGGCGGGCAGATCATAAACTTCCTGATTTTTGGAGGCATCATTGCCCTTTCAATAATGGTCGTTGGGGGATTTACTACTGGTCCGGCATTGTTTTATGGTATACTTGCCCTCGCGGCGATGTATGGTATCCTGTTTGTAATGCCGATAGGTGGTGCTGATATGCCTGTTGTTATATCATTACTTAACTCCTTTACAGGTGTTGCAGCTGCATTTGGTGGTTTCCTTTATAATAATCCGGTTATGCTTACGGGTGGTATCCTTGTAGGTTCGGCTGGTACTATTCTTACCATTCTTATGTGTAAGGCGATGAACCGTTCTTTAAAGAATGTACTTATAGGTTCATTTGGTGCAGCTAAGGCAGGCCCGGCTGGTGCAGCAAAAGAAGCAGGCAATTACAAAGAAATATCGCTCAATGATACTGCTGTACTTATGGCCTATGCCCAGAAGGTGATGATCATTCCTGGTTATGGTTTGGCGGTTGCACAGGCGCAGCATACCTGCCATGAGCTGGAGAAAGTACTCAATGAAAAAGGCGTAGAGGTGAGCTACGGAATTCATCCGGTTGCGGGCCGTATGCCAGGGCATATGAATGTGTTGCTGGCCGAAGCAGATGTGCCTTATGAAAAGCTTCTGGAAATGGAAGATGCCAATGACCAGATGGGCGGAACTAATGTGGTATTGATATTGGGTGCCAACGACGTGGTTAACCCTGCGGCCAAGGATGACCCATCGAGTCCGATTTATGGAATGCCAATTTTGGAAGTGGAAAAGGCCGAGCATGTCATAGTAAATAAACGTAGTATGAAACCAGGTTATGCGGGTATCGAGAATGAATTGTTCTTCAGGCCTAAGACCTCTATGTTGTTTGGTGATGCGAAGAAAGTACTGCAAAACCTGGTGAGTGAGCTGAAGAACGTGTAATTGAAAAAGCAGTGTTTTGCGTTGAGCAATTGCAGCAAAAGGAGATTTCGTATTTTTTATTTTTTAGTTTGGAGGTGAAAATTTAATCTGTTGTTAAAGAAAAAACGCAGAAAAATAAAATCGACCCCCAAAAAATGAAATTCTCTGCTGTAATTGTTAAAAAATTAAAAACTTTATCTAAATTTATGCCATGCTAAGTAAGAGAAGCAGAATTATACTCTCAGCTATAGGAACATTTCTTTGTCTTTTATCAGTTGTTTACGTTTCATGCACCAAGGTGGGACCACCACCGTCATGTAACGGAGTAGTATGTCTGAATAACGGTTATTGTAATCACGGGCGTTGTGTTTGTCCGGTTGGCTATGAAGGAACAAATTGTGGTACAGCATCAGTTGATAAGTTTATTGGTAACTGGGATGTGAAGCAGGTTGTGATTGGCAGCGATAACCCGCCTACAAAGGGAATAACAACAAATTATTCTATCTTGTTTAAACACACAGCAACACCTACTACTTTCTTTATCTTCAATTTCCTGAATGACCCGAGTTATAACGAGTTGGTCTGTGTGCTGGATAGTGTAAATACCAACAACTTTTACCTCGATACGATGCGCGGTTTCAATATGTATTTCGATCATATTGTTATCAAGGAGAACAGCAGGGGAAGTTACAATAACGCAACAAGGGATATTAACGCTACATTTATTTTGCGCCATCTTAATGCTACGCACAACTGGCAGATAGATACTATGAGTTTGTATCTTAAGCCGCATTTTTAAAGAACGCTAATTATATTATTGAAGGTGTCATTCTTACGTCTGGCACCTTTTTTGTTTGTAGTAATTTGACGCTGCAAAAAAGGGATATACTATATTTGTATACAAACTAATATTCCCTGGCTTGAATCCCAATTGCATCAGGAACTGTTAGCAAATAACTGGCATCCCTAAAACAGATAACATGAGAAAAATATTTTTGTTGGCAACTCTTTTTGCTGTGGCTGTTAGTGCAAATGGGCAGAAGATTCCGGCTTACACAGCCACCGACGTAATGCATGTTGCTACTTCTGCCGATACTGTTTATGTAATCAATTTTTGGGCAACGTGGTGCGCACCATGTGTGCAGGAATTGCCAGAGTTTAACGCAGTGTATGACCGGTATGCTGACAAGCCTGTAAAAGTATTGATGGTTAGCCTCGACTTTAAGGAAGACTATCCGAACAAGCTTGCTATGTTTATTAAAAGGAAGAACCTACGGCCCGAAGTTGCATGGCTGATGGACACCGACCCTAATATATTTATCCCCAGGATAGAAGAAACCTGGCAAGGTTCAATTCCTGCAACGTTGATAGTAATGCCGGGCAGATATAAGAAATTTGTGGAAGGGCAGGTTACAGCTGCGCAACTATCTGGCTTGCTGGACAAGGTCTTGCAGGAGTGATCATTTTAGTGCCTCGTGGAACTTTCTATGCCAAATGAAGCCCGCAGTAGCCAAGGCGGGATGTGGCTAAAAATAACTAATTTTACAAACTATAAGATATGAAGAAGCTGACAGGAATTGCAGTATTATTATTGGTGCTATCCACGGTTACTTTTGGGAAGGTAAAGCACTCCAGAAAGTCAACAAGTGAACACATGAAATTGGTTGAAGCATTTACCCAAAGAACTTTGCCTGGTATACCAGGTGCGCAGCCTACGACACAAACCCATTTTATTATTGTATGGCTCGATAGCAAGTACCCCAAGTCTTTTTTCTGGCGCGGTGAGAATGGCTTTCTGAACTGCAATATTGAGCGTGCCCATAAAATCAGTAAGAAGGAACAAGGTAAATTCCCTCCGGGCATCGAATATATGACTGAAGTAGCCGGCGGTGACCAGATTCACAAGGGAGACACTTTGCAACTTACGCCAGTAACGGGTGGACGGTTCCCTGTTCCGAAGGAAATTTCGAAAACTGCAAAAAATACCATTTTCTATAGAGTGGGAGAGAGTAAGTGGCTTGGCTTCTCTGTAAATGCAATTGGCAAGAAGACAGATATTGCAATGCCTTAATTTAATGGTTAGCTTGAGCAATTCTATAATATTGTTTGTTTGTATGGGATATAGTTTGCAGATTTTTTAGGAGATTGAGTGCTTTAATATGAAACATATTTTATGAAGAAAATACTTTTTTCGCTTTTGATACTTTTTCCGGGTGTTACATTACTGGCCCAACCATGGATGCCAGCTAATACACACCAGCCAGTAAAGTTGAAAGACGTTATCGCGAACTATAAGCTTTCCGCCAGGGAAGATGAAGAGAAAGAGGAACGTGAAATGAAAGAAGATGGGAAAGTGGAAAAGGAAGGTAAAGACTATTTTTTTCAGAGATGGGCGTGGTATTGGCAACAACACCTTGATGAACAGGGATACATGGTGCCTCCAGCCAGAACCTGGGAAGAATGGAATAAATACTATCAACAGCACACCGAAAATGTGGCTTCAAAAAATACTACCGGTACTCCTGCAAACTGGACTTTTGCCGGACCTGATTCTACTGGCGGAGGATACTGGGGGATTGGACGTATAAACGCAATTGCAGTGCATCCTACCGACACTTCAGTACTATTTGCCGGAACAGCAGGTGGTGGCACATGGAAGTCTACTGATGGTGGCGGGTCGTGGGCACCACTTTATAGCAATTTTCCAACTGTTGGGGTTTCAGATATTACGATCAATCCGAAGAACCCTAATACAATTTATGTATGTACAGGTGACGCTGATGGTTATGGTAATTACAGTATGGGTATTATCAAGACTCTTGATGGAGGTTCTACCTGGAATATTACAGGAATGGCCTGGACCCCTTTCTCTTATATTTGGGCACGGTCCCTGATCATGAACCCATTAGATACTAATACGCTGATGCTGGCTGCCCGTGATGGAATTCATATAACACACAATGGTGGCTCCAGCTGGACTACACTTGCAAGTGGCGATTTTAAACAAGTACTTTATCGTCCTGGTGATACTACAACTGTATATGCATCGAGGTATGCACTTTATCCGGACTCGTCGGCACAAATATTAAGGTCTACAAATGGTGGTGTTACCTGGACACAGATCAGCCATTTTACACAGGCTGAAAGAATAAATCTGGCTGTGTGCCCGTCAAGTCCCAATATTGTTAAGGCGCTTGCATCATCGAGAAAGGCTTCCGGGCTTTTGGGAATATACGGGTCTACAAACAAGGGGGCATCGTTTAGTCCACTATATGAAAATGATACAAGTTGCACGAAAAATCTTTTGGGTTATGAGTTGGGCCTTCCAACGTCTCAATGTAACGGGCAGGGATGGTATGACCTTTGTATTGCAATAAATCCTACTGATTCCAGTAAGGTAATTATTGGCGGTGTAAACAATTATTACTCTACAAATGGTGGATCAACCTGGTCGATTGTGACAACATGGTATGGTGGCATACCTTCGGTAAATACCGTGCATGCCGACAAACACTGTCTGATCTATAACCCGCTCAACCTGAAATTGTATGAAGGGTGCGACGGTGGTATCTATAAAACTACCGACCCGGTGAGCGGTACCTGGACGAATATTACAAATGGTATGGGCATTACACAATTCTACCGTAATGCCGTTGCCAATGGGGTGAACTGGTGCATTGGTGGGGCTCAGGACAATGGTACACAAATGGTGGGAAACCCTGCCTACCTCGACCTTACTGGGGGAGATGGCATGCAGTGCCAGATAGATTACGAAAGCCCTACGACCACCTGGTATACTGCCTCACAGAATGGATATATTAACCGGACAGTTGATGCAGGCGCTCATTATTCTGGTATAAGCGGTTCAATTCCTGATACGTTGGGAGGGATATGGATTACACCTTATATCATTCATCCATTGTCCAGCAATATTTTACTCGCAGGCATTGATATACTCTTCAAGTCGTTAGACCAGGGTAGTACATGGGTGCCAATCTCTCCTCAGTTCAGTAGCAACAGCAAGATCAACCACATCGCGATGTCGCCGAATAACGGAAATTATATTTACCTGACACTCGAGAATAATACCCTGCATTTTTCGCCTGACTTTGGTAATACATGGGATACTATTTCGACGATCTCCTTTAGTAATAATATTTCACGGATAAAGGTTGATCCATTTGATTCGAATGTGGTTTGGGTAACATTCAGCGGTTATGGTTCAAAAAGGGTAGCTTCCTACAACCGGACAGCTCATGCCTGGATAAACCATAATAGCGGATTGCCCACTATTCCGGTTAACTGTATTGCCATCGATTCTTTCTCGGGAACCAAGTACATTGGCACCGATGCTGCCATCTATTATCTGGACACAACAATGACTAGCTGGGCGTTATACAACACCAACCTGCCGTCTGTAAATATCGAAGACCTCAATATCAATTACTCCACCAATGAACTTTGGGCGGCAACCTATGGGCGTGGTATGTGGCATACGACAAAACGCGAGTTCCCGACACAAGTATCTACAGTGCCTTTCCTGACTGATGTTACTAAAATTGTGCCGAATCCTTCAAAAGGGTCCTTTACCATTAACACCACCCATCCGGAGTTTGTAGGGCAACAGGTAACGGTAAAGCTCATTTCTGTAAATGGAACGGCGGTATGGCAGGAAGAAAAGGCATTCGACAGTGCCGGTAACCTGAAGGTAAATGCAAAGGGCCTGCCTGCTGGTGCATACATCTGTGAGACGGTTAATGACAAAATGATGGCGAGGAGCAGGGTGGTGATTTATTGATGGGGAGATAATGAGTAAATTGACCTGGATTACCTCGCTTTTTGGAAACCCATGAATAGTACGGATGCTGCACTAATGCCGCTAATCCAGTTCTCAATGATCTGTTTTTCGGCGTTACCTCATTCCCTCTTTCTGTTTTTGCAATTTGAATAAATTATCTCTCAGGCGGGCAGCTTCAATGAAGTCGAGGTCTTTGGCTGCCTTTTCCATTTCTTTCTTGGTGCGGGTTATTTCTTTATCCAGCTGAGCAGCAGACTTGTATTCTGCAGCCGGTTCTGCCGCCAGTAACATTGGTTCATCGGTAAGGGCATATTCCTTGCTTTCGTCCATTCCCTTGATGTCGAGAACGGAAGTTTGGCCCATGATCTCCCCTATTGACTTAAGGATGGTTCTCGGGGTAATGCCTTTTTCCAGGTTGTTTTTGATCTGTTTTGCACGGCGGCGTTCTGTTTCGTCGATGGTGCGCTGCATGCTGTCCGTAATCTTATCGGCATAGAAAATTACAAGCCCATTTACATTACGGGCTGCGCGTCCGGCCATCTGGGTAAGCGATCGCTCATCCCGGAGAAAACCTTCTTTATCAGCATCGAGAATGGCCATTAGAGACACCTCCGGCAGGTCAAGTCCCTCACGAAGCAGGTTTACCCCAACCAATACATTGATACTGCCCAGACGGAGCTCCCGCAAGATTTCAATGCGCTCCAGCGTGTCGACCTCGGAATGTATGTATTTTGATTTGATGTTGATGCGTTTCAGGTATTTATCCAGTTCTTCGGCCATGCGCTTGGTCAATGTGGTTACCAGTACACGATCGCCGCTGGCTACCCGTTTCTCAATCTCATCGAGCAGGTCATCTACCTGATTAATGCTGGGTCTGATCTCGATGGGTGGGTCGAGGAGGCCTGTAGGTCTTACTATCTGTTCTGTAACTACACCACCACACTGTTCCATCTCATACTTACCGGGTGTAGCTGTAACAAAGATCACCTGATTTAGTAAGGATTCAAATTCATAGAAATTGAGTGGGCGGTTGTCAAGCGCAGAAGGGAGCCTGAAGCCAAAGTCGACCAGGGTTATTTTGCGTGAACGGTCTCCTCCATACATCCCGCTGATCTGCGGAATGGTAACGTGGCTCTCATCTATAACCAATAAAAAGTCATCGGGGAAATAGTCGATGAGGCAGAACGGGCGTGTGCCGGGTTTACGGCGGTCCAGGAAGCGGGAATAGTTTTCAATACCGCTGCAATAACCCAATTCCTGCATCATTTCGAGGTCGTAGGTGACCCTCTCTTTTATGCGTTGGGCTTCGGCATGTTTGCCCATTTTCTTGAAGTATTCTACTTGGGCATTCATTTCATCCTGAATCTCATAGACAATTTGTGCCATCTGGTCCTTAGGAGCAATATAAAGGTTTGCTGGGAAAATGGCTGCGTTTTCCATAC
>CANCOG010000173.1 GCA_947379685.1 Flavipsychrobacter stenotrophus
ATTCCCCTCAGATACCCCTGTGAGTTCGTAAAGTAGCGCACTACTCCAGCCTGCAAACACTGATAATTCTGGGCATGGCAGAACTGACTAAAGAAAAGCACCAGAATTAAAATTCTTCGCATAGGCCTGGTTTACATAACAAAGATAGCAATTTGTTTTAAGTGTTGCAACGAACAAATTTTTCTCATCTTTCTATTCTCAAGGGGAGTGGGGCAAATGTTATCCCAATCCCGCCCGTGGCGAATTGCATATCGTTTCACCCTATGAAATAGATGCAATTACCATTTCCGACCTGCTCGGTCGCGAGGTGTATCGTAACTCCGACGTAGGCACTACCGAACGGGTAATCAATACAGCATCCTTAACGACAGGTGCCTATATTATAAAAGCATACCCGTCTGGTGGGGGTGTTATTGTGGAGAGGTTTGTTAGAGAGTAGTGTTATGTTGGTCGCTGTGGTTTATCATCCTTGCATTATTCGTTCCGAATAAGTCGGTTCCACTCTAAAAATAAAAGAGGAGCTGCCGCTTAGCACCCATTTTTATTATAAAAAATAAAAAAATAAAATTTACAACAAACTGTATTACAGCACATAATGCGCTAAGATCCAGCTCCCCTATTATTTTAAGGAGGGGACCGATCCCGCCAGTTGGCGGGATCAGGGGAGATAAAACACGTTACACAGTCCTACCCCACCACTTCAATACACTCCGCAACAGATATCATCTTCTGCTCACCCGTAGAAAAATTCTTTAAACTGACCAATCCCTTTTCCCGTTCTTCATCACCTGGAAGTATCACATAAGTAATACCGCGTTTGTTGGCGTACTTCATTTGTTTATCAAACTTAGCAACATCAGGGTATATTTCAGCAGCCACGCCTGCATCCCTGAGCTGGCGCAGTACCTGAAGCCCGTATATTTCATTTTCACCTCCAAAATTCAGGATGATTACATTTGCGCCCGTTGCCAATTGTTCAGGCCATACAGCCAGCTCTTCCATAACATCATAAATGCGGTCAATACCAAAAGACACACCAACCCCCGAAAGCCCCGGTTTGCCAAACAGCCCCGTAAGATCGTCGTAGCGGCCACCGCCACCAATGCTGCCCATTTTTACTTTGTCGCTCGAGCATACCACTTCAACAATAACGCCAGTATAGTAGTTCAGCCCCCGCGCCAGACTGATATCGACTTCAATTTTACCTTGCCAGTTACCATCGGCCAGGTTGTTATAGAAGGCCAGTGTTTTGCTTACCTCATTAATTCCCTCAATCCCTGTAGCACTGTGCTGCATAATATCGGCATACGCAGCAAGCTTGGCATTGTTATCACCGGTCACGTTGATCACCTGCTCTATCTTCCAAATCCCTTCCTCCGAAATACCACGCTCCTGTAACTCCTTTGCCACACCTATCCAACCTATCTTATCCAGCTTATCAAGGGCAATCGTAATATCCATCATCAATTCCGGCATCCCGCATATTTCAGCAAGGGCAGCCAGCATTTTCCGGCTATTTACCTTATTTGTAACCGGAACCTGCAACTGATGAAATGCACCCTGGTATATACACAGCAGTTCCGCCTCATTAATGAGTGAAGTGCTGCCCACCACATCGGCATCGCATTGCCAGAACTCGCGGTACCTTCCTTTTTGGGGACGGTCGGCACGCCAAACGGGCTGCATCTGATACCTTCGGAACGGGAAAGCAAGATCATTCTGGTGCATCACTACATATCTCGCGAAAGGTATTGTAAGGTCATAACGTAGTGCCCTTTCAGTAATTACCGGAGTAGAATAGTTCTTCGTTAAAATCTTACTCCACTCATCATTCATCTTTGCCTTGTACTCATCAGTTTGGGCATTGAGGCCGTTGTTGAGTATCTTAAATATCAGGCGATCGCCTTCTTCGCCGTATTTACCGGTAAGAGTAACCAGGTTTTCCATTGCCGGTGTTTCCAGCGGCTGGAAACCATATAATTCAAATATGGTGCGTAATGTATTGAAAATGTACTGGCGTTTGCGCACCTCAACCGGTGAAAAATCGCGCGTGCCTTGTGGTACCGATGGTTTTGACATAGTGTTATTGCTTGTATTTTTTTATTATTGCGTCGCAAGTCGCATCAATCAATTTATAAACTGTCACGTATCCCGACTCCGTACCGTAGTACGGGTCCGGTACCGACTGATTGGAACCCGGATTCAGCTCATTCAGAAAATAATCTACTTTACCCATTGGTGGGTAACGACCGCCTATCTCCTTTATCTCGTTCAATACATCACCCGCAAAGGCATATATTTTATCGAATCGCACAAAATCTTCATTGACAAACTGCCTTGCCCTTTGCCCCGAAATATCGATACCATGAGCGAGGCACACCTTTTGCGAGAAATGATGCGGTGCTTCCCCCACATGGTAAGACTCTGTACCCGCAGAATCTACCACCCAGTTAAGCCCATGTTCAACAATCTTATTCTTTAAAACACCCTCAGCAATCGGCGAACGGCAAATATTGCCCAGGCATACCATTAAAATGCGCATACAGGCCGCAAAACTAATCAAAATTCAGCATTGGGGGAGCTTGGTAAAAAGTTAGATTAACGGTAAATTAATGTCCATCGGGTCTCCCAAAAAAATGTTTGCGTAGCTTTACCGCCTATGAAAAAAGTCATTGTTATTGCTGTTCTTTTGTCCATTACCTGTCCTACCCTTTCTTTTGGCTGGGGCCGCAGGGGGCATGCCATTGTTGCTACTATCGCATTTAACATGGTGGATACCTCTATTCAGCACAAGATACAACACTACCTTGGCGACATGACTATGGAACAAGCCGGCAACTGGATGGACGATATAAAAAGCGACCGCAAGTACGACTACATGAAGGTTTGGCATTATGTGAATATCGATAAAGGGAGTAGCTATGAACCTTCCAAAGAAGAGAACGTGATCAATGAATTAAAAAGAGCCATATCTGAGCTGGAGCACAAAAGCACCATGAGCAATGAAGACATTAAGAAAGATCTGCTCGTTGCCTTTCACCTTACTGCCGATATGCACCAACCCCTCCATGTAGGTTACGGTGACGACAAAGGCGGCAATTCGGTTCAGGTAAAATATCTGGGGCATTCCTCAAACCTTCACCGCACTTGGGACTCAGAAATAATTGAAAGTGAGAATATTACGATCAATGACTGCCTGCAAAAAATGAATTCATTCGATAAAGAACAATTGGCCAGCCTTTCAGTAATAAATGTCGAGAACTGGATGCGCCTGCCACGTACACAACTCGGTTCGGTGTATAATTTCAAGGATGAAACGCTTGACATAGCCTATGTGCAACGCAACAAGAAACTCGTGGAAGAAGACCTGTTTATTGCAGGAATAAGGCTGGCAGCTATTTTAAAAGATGTGTTCAAATCGTAAGCCGTTCTTATACCACCCCAAGCGCCTTCAACCTATCCTTAATAATATACAACGGCGATACTATTGCATTGATGTATTGAAAATTCCCCTCCCGGTCGTTTCTGATGGATAGCTGAATGCCGCTGGCCTCGCTTTGAATTGCATTGGCAACATAGCAATTATGTACATAATCATACAACAGATAGGGCGCACCTGAAGACCCAAATCGGAAATACCCCTTTACAAGGTAACGGTATCCGTCAAACAGGTAATTCCCGCCAAATTCATCAGGAAACACACCGAAATGATCAAGGATTCCCTCAATATTTGCTTCATTCAGAAGCCTTCCTGCCGGCCCGGTGGGCGAGCTTTGGAGGCAATACATATTGGCCGGGTTTTCTTCGTAGAATTCGCAGTCTATGTTTATTGACGGTATAAGGTCAATCACCTCCTTACTCTGGTTCACCAAACGGTAAAGGGCAATATCGGCACTGTAAAACGCCTCGACCAGCTCCACTTCCAGCAGGAATGTATACTTCTTTATGTCCGGCTCGTACTGAACCTCGTGCGGCTTGAAGCTGGCAGTTAGTTCGGGGTGTCCATAAAAACTGTTTTCTTTAAACTGCAGCAAAACATGAGGCACGCAAATTTTCTTTTCTGCCAATGTGACCCACCTCGTATCAAAACGTTTTTGTTTGAGAATGTTGGCAAGACCGTGCATACCAGCCTGATCTATATTATTCAAGTACATTTTCCGGGTGTAATCATCTGTAAAATAATGCTGATCAAAGAACAGTTTTTGCGACCCGTCCAATTTATACAACAACTCTTTTTGAAAAATAGCCTCATCAATCGATTTCATAAAGCCCGCGTTGGTCCGCAGGTTATGTGCAACACTCAGGAAATAGCCCTTTCCTACATGAAAAGCACACATGTTGTTCTCCAAACTGCGCCTTTGCGGTTCTTCCACATTGTAAGCCCACATAATACGGTGAAGGGGCGATGTCATTTCATCAATCAGCTGGCGCTTTGTCGTGATCATACGGGCCTGGTTTTGAGGATGATACTTGGTTTTCCTTTTAGCTGCTAATTAATGCAAATATAGGATTTGATATTATTGTGCGGGTGATGATGTTGATCAGCTTGTCCACGAATCGTTCGTCACTTTTTTATTAGTTCCACCCTTCGGTTCACTGCCCTGCCCGATGCGGTACCATTAGGCTCCAGTGGCATTTCAGACCCGAAACCATGTGTTGTCAACCGGCTTGCTTCCACGCCTGTTTTTACCAATAATTCCTTTACCGCTTCGGCCCTGGCCTTTGATAAAGTCAGGTTTGCTGCGTCAGCACCATCATTGTCGGTATGACCGTTAATTTCCAGATTAACTTTAGGATTTTGCCTGAGCCATTCACCCAACTCCGTAACAAATGCTATGCTTTTCTTATCCATTACCGACTGATTGACACCAAAATTTATATCATGTGTCACGAACTTTGTCCCGGTAAGTATTTTATTGAATTTACTGTATACTGCGTTAGTAGATATCTGGACATTGGCATACAAAACATGCTCTTTATTGTAAAACAGCATGGCACCCGTTTTGGGCTGAATAGACTTGCAACTATCAATAGACACGAGCAGAACATGATCGAGATAATACCTCAACGCACCGTTATTATAGGAAAAGGAAACATGATGCCATTTATTGAAATTATAAACGCCGGGATACTGCTTGTTTACCGATCCATAAACATCGTTAAACCATGAATTATATTCAGCGTAACCGGAATCTGTTATACCTATCATGAAGTAATCATACCTGCCATTTCGCTCTGTTGTGGCATCGTAAAAGCTTAATCTGTAGATACTGCCCTTGAATGAAAAAACATCGTAATCAACTGTGAATGAATCACCAAGTGCGGCAAAAGTAGACAACCGGGGAATTAAACCCGTCTCATAGGGTATATCAATATCCTTGATCCCTTTGGAAGATTGCACCGAACAACATTGCAGTTTATCCTTTACAAATGCAACAGTTTTGAAATAGTGGCTATCCTCCCATTTCTTCGGAAAAGAATTAACCGCATCTTTAACCAGTTTATCTTCGAACAAAATATTACGCCCACGAACATAGCCTGTGGTGTCATTTCCCTTTCCGGCATCTTGCCCAAAAACAAATTCGGTTATAAAACAGGCACTTAAAAAAACAAATATCGTTGCTATCGTTTTGGTCATTGGTGGCTATTGTGTTTATTTATGGCCTAATTCAACCGTGAATTACATTGCCGAATAAACATACACAATTTCTGCCTTTTCGGGATAAATATTGGGTAATCAACCAAAATAATGAAACGCGAATACCAATGTCAAGGAATTTCTCCGCGGCTTTGCTTCTCAGATATTAAACCTTTATTGTGTAAAATATGAGTGCGCCTTTGCGTCTTTGCGCGAAACCTTAAGGCAATAGTTTTGACGCTAGCACCCGTAGCGTATCCACTTTATCCTGATGGAGTTGCTGGGTTAATGCATCCAACGAAGCAAATTTCTGTTCTCCACGTAAACGCTTTACAAATATGAGCTCCAGTTCATCGCCATAAATATCCCTGTCGAAATCGAACAGGTTTGCTTCTATTCTCAGTTCCTTTTTATCAGTCACCGTAGGATTATAGCCTATACTCAACATGCCGTCTAAAAGTACACCATCATGCCGCGCCCTGATGGCATAAATGCCAATTGCAGGAATGATCTGTTCCGGATCAGCAGGCTGGAGGTTAGCGGTGGGATAGCCAATTGTTCTCCCCAGCTTATTGCCGTGAACCACAGTGCCTTTCAGCGAATAATCGCAACCCAGCATATGAGCCGCTTCTTCAATTTTCCCGGCAGTAATGGCATTACGAATACGAGTGGAACTCACTGCGGCTTCATCTATTAGTTGCTCGCGGATCTCAATAAGTTCGTAATTATAGTCTACAGCATACTGTTTCAGCATATCTATATTGCCCTGCCGGTCATGCCCAAAACGGTGATCGTAGCCAATGACGATACTATGCGGATGAAACAGAGAAACTAAGAACTGTTCAATATATTCCCGGGCGGTTAGGTTCGCAAATTCCCGTGTAAACGGCACCACAATAATATGATCAATTCCGGTAGCCTGAACGAGCGACACCTTGCTGGCAAGCGGTGTAATAATCCCCAGCGGCTGATCTGGGAAAAGCAAATTACGGGGATGAGGATCGAACGTAATTAATATACTCTCTCCGCCAACTTTATGTGCATGGCTAACTACTTCCTGTAAAATTGCCTTGTGCCCCTGGTGCACACCATCAAAGGTTCCCACTGTCAAAACAGCCTTGGAAAACTCAGGCAGGGTATGTGTGTTGTAAAATACAGCCATTATCAGCGCACAAAGGTAACAGAATACTTTATTGCCTAAAACAAAGTATCCAAATAACTATTTCTTCTATAACAGGACGAAATATTCGCCTACACAAAATTATTTTAGAATGCACCAAACAATCGAGTAGGAGGAAAAGGATTATTTCCCTTTCCTCCTACTCAAACCACTATATGTACCGTTCAGAATACGGCAGTTTGTCAGAATAATGGTAGCTGAATTTCGGCATTACCGTGAAAAGTGTTGTAAAATCCTTTGTAGTTCCTTGGGGTAAAGGCTTTGTTGTTGATCGTTGTTTGTAGGATGGGGCTATGCGCTACTCTGCAATATCAAATTCCATTGCTACTATTTCCCCATTCTTATGCCTTCTGCTTAAATGCCCCTGATTTCAAAAGGTTCCTGACTAGTGTTGCAGGTTTCTTTCATACCTTCTGTAAACTATCTAAACTCATCCAGTGAGGGCAATATTTAGCCTCATCGTCATTGTCAGGACAGTTTGAGTAACGTTCAAAGCTTGGGTTCAATACCAGATTAATTTGAGCCTCACTAGCAAAATGCAAGAAACAGATACACGTAATTATCGATACCAAGTATTTCATACGCATAGGCATATCGGATAGACGCTTTTTAAATTGCCAATCATTCCCTCACTACCTGCCTAACTAACCGCAAGCCAGTAACAGGGTCAACTAGCTGAACGACATATACCCCCCTAACAATTTGCTCCAAATGTATAATTTCTTGGTCACCTGCAATTATACCAGCCAACACCTCTCTCCCCACCACATCATAGACAGTCATTTGACTACCCTTTGCGCCTTCAATATGCAGGATATCACTTGTTGGAGACGGGTAAATTGTCAAATTGTCGAATTGTCGAATTGCATCAATTGCAGTGACCGTATCAGGCCAAACTCTTACTTTAACTGTATCGAATTTCTTAACATTACAAAGGTCCTGCTCCAAGATATATACTGTAGTTGCCGAAGGCTTTACCCATAGGCCGCCTCCACTGTCAATAGGAGTTGGGTTACCTAGCACATACCAAGTATAAGGTATTAATGCCTCGTGGGTCCCCAGGAAAGCACTGTCGCCGGGATGGATCAGCGTATCGCTTCCCGCAAAGGGGGTGTTTCCGCAATCAATTACGCTCACATCATCAATCAGGTAAAACAAGAAAATTAAATGGCTGATTCCGGTAGTATCAATTAAGGGTAACACATGCATGTTTGATTTTGCAGTGAAATTTCCTATAGTAATTAACCGCTCTGTTCCATTTGCGGTAAATACTCCCTCAATCTTAGTCCAGTTAAGTGTATCACTAATGATATTTGTGTCTATTACCTGCGGCGAACATTGGGTTTGTGTCCATCCCCCTTGATGCGCAGTGTCAATTGTGCCATCATCTAAATAAGCAGCAATATTATTTATCGCACAAATATTTACTTGTTCTGATACTGTATAAAAAGTGACTCTATATTGATGTCCTCCAACTAAAGGATGACTCAAATGTCCCTGTAAATAATCTTTAGCGACCATGTCTTTGTCCGGCCGTTCACAATACATTCTGACTTGCATCATACCGTTTCCTGAACGGGCATTGTGATAAAACCTTTCATTAGCAGGTATACTAACTGCCGAACATGTCCCACAAATAGCACAAACACTGCAATATTCTGGTATACCTCCATTCGTTAAATGAGCCCAATCTGGGGCACTCCAAACAGTATCTAAACCTGTCCAATGGTTGCAATAGTTGGCCTCATCTTCATTGTCGGGGCAAACCGAATACTCCTCAAAGCTTGGGTTCAATACCAGATTAATTTGAGCCTCACTAGCAAAATGCAAGAAACAGATACACGTAATTATCGATACCAAGTATTTCATACGCATAGGCATATCGGATAGACGCATTTTAAATTGCCAATCATTCCCTGACTACCTGCCTAACTAACCGCAAGCCAGTAACAGGGTCAACTAGCTGAACGACATATACCCCCCTAACAATTTGCTCCAAATGTATAATTTCTTGGTCACCTGCAATGATACCAGCTAACACCTCTCTCCCCACCACATCATAGACAGTCATTTGACTACCCTTTGCGCCTTCAATGTGCAAGATATCATTGGTTGGAGACGGGTAAATTGTCAAATTGTCGAATTGTCGAATTGCATCAATTGCAGTGACCGTATCAGGCCAAACTCTTACTTTAACTGTATAGAATTTCTTAACATTACAAAGGTCCTGCTCCAAGATATATACTGTAGTTGCCGAAGGCTTTACCCATAGGCCGCCTCCACTGTCAATAGGAGTTGGGTTACCTAGCACATACCAAG
>CANCOG010000174.1 GCA_947379685.1 Flavipsychrobacter stenotrophus
ATGTACTTGTATCAAGGCAAATGGGGAAAACTAATCTTCTGCTAAATGCAAAAAGGAATTTAGAATCACCTAACGACATCTTTGTTTATATTGATTTATCAAACCCTTTTGACAATGCAAAAAGTTGTTTCGAAAACATAATTGACACGGCCATTGAAACAAACACTGACAAATTTGAATCAGTTTCAAAGTTAGTACTTGACCGACGAATGGAAATTAGGGATACACCTCCACATAAACAGCATACGTCCGAACTAAGACTTTTACTAAACGCAATAGAGGGCAAATTGGTAATAATCCTTGATGAAATTGACGCGCTGACGAAAACAACTTATTCTGATCAGATTTTCGCACAAATTCGAAGCATATATTTTTCCAGAGTGAATTTCAAAGAGCTAGAACGGCTTACATATATTTTATCGGGAGTAATCGAACCAACTGAAATAATTAAAGACCCCAAAATTTCACCATTCAATATCGGACAAAAGATATTCCTTAATGATTTCTCCCGAGAAGAGTTTGAACAATTTCTAAACAATTCGAATCTCAGAATCCAAACCGAAATAGTCGATCGTATATTTTATTGGACTCATGGGAACCCTCGCATGACTTGGGACGTCTGTTCTGAAGTAGAGAACAGAGTTATTAACGCCAATTTCAAATCTCAGGAATTGACGAACGAGACAATAGACAATGTAATTGGAGAGTTGTACTTGACGACTTTTGATAAACCGCCGATAGATAACATTCGCGAATTAGTCAAGAAGGATCGAGAAATAAGGAATTCTATTGTAGAGATCGAGTACAATAAAGGCAAAGAAGTTTCTGACAAAATAAAAAACAAATTATACCTATCCGGCATAATAAACTACAATGAAAATACAATATCTATAAAGAATAATATCATCAAGAAGTCTTTAAATATCGACTGGATTAAATCACTTGAAGAAGAAGAAAGGGGGCTATTAAGGGTTTGCATAGACTATTTCGAAAAGCAAAAATTTGAAGAGGCAATAGCAACATTTGATAAATTCAAAAATGAAGCAGATCAGAACACCGAAGACCTATCGTATTATCACCACATCATCGGTGTAGCCAACTTTAAATTAGGTAGATTTTTAAAAGCGTTAGAATTCTTCAATGTGGCATTGTTTGATATAGAGGATCAAGCAAAATTGTATTATTCGAATTTAAACTACAAGGGTACGTCATATTTCAATATTGAAAATATAGATGAGAGTTTGAACTGCCTGAGACAAGTCATAAATAGTGGGAGGAAAGACGTAGAATATGCGAGAGCATTAATTAATTATGGGTTAACCCTGCTAAAATCGTCAAAAAAAAGTGAATTAGATGAGGCAGTAACAATATTCCAAGGAATAATTGATGAAACCAGTTTCAAAAAGGAGAAACTACATACTGATCTAATAACTGAGATGAAATCAATAGCAAATTTCAATCTTGCGGGAATTCAAAGGCACTATGGCAATATTGATGACGCAATTAGATGTTATAAACGCGCAATCGACTTAAGTGAAGAAAAGAAAAAGCCCAAAATAATATTTGAATTATTGCACATCTTAAAGACAGAGGATGAAATAGTAACTCTCTTAGAGGGCTTAATTGAACAGATTACTCAGGGCACACTTTCACCTATAGAAAACGACCAAGAAGACCCATTGGCTTTTAGCCTAGATGTATTCAGCAAAGTCATCATTTTCTCATTTATAAAATACAAATCAACTCTATTTCAAAAATTAATACCTCACCTGCCCCTTTTAGGAGCAAAAAAATATTCGAGACACATTTATGACCTGGCCATCTTCTCAATAAACATAAACAACGATTTTGAATCTGGTTGTAAATTACTCGAGGAACTTCTAAAAAATAATGATGTGGATCCCGAAATAGAGTTCTATTCAGTAAAGATATTAGCATACAATTCAATAAAAACGGGCATTTCGGAAACATGCTTTAAATATTTGAAACTATTTGAAATTGGGCCTCGTTACGAAATTGACATGCTGGACATGGATATATTTTCAAGCACAATATATTCCTTAACCAAACTAAAAAGATATTCAGAAGCGTTAAACTATGCTAACTTAATTAAATCCGTACGGCAATTGGTGTCCGAAGAAGTATCACTCAACTATATAGTCGTCTATCATCTAGAATTGAACCTTTATCTATATATGTATGACGACGCCAATTCTATCAAGAAGGCAAGAGAAATCATCAAACTTATCGACCAAGAAAACGTTAAAACTAAAAGTATAAATTTATTAGGGAAAAATGCACTAGAAACTATAAAACAAAACGCGGAAGATGTCCTCTCAAATACTTCATTTAAAGACACTCGTACGCTCACAAGAAATGATAAAGTTACTGTTCGCTACAAAAATGGAACAACTATACTAGCAAAATTTAAAAAAGTTGAAAAAGATTTATCCTCAGGGGTTTGTGTTATTATTGGGTAATTCTCCTGATTAATTTGTTTTGAGGAATTACTAAGAAAGATAAAGGATAGCCCAAATTTGGACTTAAGAACCATTTTGGGCTATCCTTTTTCTATATTCCAACTATACATTTAAGAATTCAGAATGAGACATTGCAATGAGTGAAACTAAGCAATTGCTAATAGGGGCATTTATAAAACCTCCACTACAAAACTTTCTAAATTAAGGACAAAATCAGGAATTATGTCTAACAGCCAGAACGCTAATTTGAACACCCAAAATACAATGCTGCTAGGCAATATAACCCTAGCGAAAGAAAACCCAAACCGGGTCTACTTTAACTCTAAACTCCCCCACATTCCCAACACCTTACCCCCAAACCCATCAACTAAATAATTATTTTTCAAACAAAAAAACATTTTTTTTCAAACTCCACCCTTATCTTTGCACAAAATTTCAAAGCTGTAATGAGTTGTAAACGTTTCCTTTCCTTGTTAGTATTGGTTTTCGGGCTGTTTTGGCAGGCAAATTCATCGTTTGCACAAACTCAGGAAAATAGCCCTGCGGGCTCTCCGGCAGCTGCTCCGATAGCAAAAGAAGAAGAAAAAAGTATAAATATAACAGAACTTGTTTTTGGTCACGTATCTGATTCTCACGAATGGCATTTTTTCAGTACAACCACTGCGGAGGGTAAGGAAAATCCTTTTGCATTGCCCTTGCCAATGATTATTTACCAGTCTGGAAAAGGTCTTTCTGTTTTCTTATCAAATAAATTTGAAGAGTGGCATGCTAATGAAGCTGCAGGCATTCAAGTCAGCAATTCTTACGAAGGTTTACACATAGAAAAAGGAATGAAGGAAAAAGTTATCGCAGAAGATGGTTCAGCGGTGTATGATTTCTCTATAACTAAGAATGTACTTTCTATGCTGATTGGTGTTATCCTTTTATTGTGGTTAATGACCGCCGCATCGAAGAATTATAAGTACGGTGCTATGAATGCGCCAAAAGGCTTCCAGAATTTTGTTGAGATCATTGTAATATTTATCAGGGACGAAGTGGCAAAGCCAAACCTTGGTGCAAAGGCCGTTAAGTTTATGCCGTTGCTGCTTACTATTTTCTTTTTCATTTGGATCAACAACCTGCTCGGCTTGTTGCCAGGTGGTGCAAACTTTACTGGTAATATCGCTGTAACTGCATTTTTGGCACTTGTTGCATTCATTGTTATGCTGGCAAACAGTAACAAACATTTCTGGAGTCACTTGCTGAACCCACCGAATGTGCCTTTTGCTGTGAAAATAATGCTGGTGATCATTGAAATAATGTCTCTGTTCATAAAGCCAGTTGCCTTAATGATTCGTCTTTTTGCGAACATGCTGGCAGGTCACATTGTAATTCTTAGCGTTATCTGTATTATATTTATATTTGCAGGAATGAGCAAAGTGGTAGGAGGTGTGTTTGTTCCAATATCTCTTGCGTTTTCTGTATTCATGTTCATGCTTGAGTTATTGGTTGCCGCCATACAGGCGTTCATCTTCACTAACCTTACTGCGGTTTTCCTCGGTCAGGCAATGGAAGGCGATCATAGCCACGATGCTCATGATAAGCATGCTCATGATGCACATGCTCACGCTTAAATAAATAGTTAAGTACATCAAAGTAGTTTTTTTTAATTAAAATCCATATATCATGTCTGTTTTATTGAACACAATTATGTTGGAAGCCGGAGAAATGGCAAAAGCGGGTGGCGCTATTGGCGCAGGTATCGCAGCTTTAGGCGCCGGTGTTGGTATCGGTCAAATCGGTAAAGGTGCCGTTGAATCAACTGCCCGTCAGCCCGAAGCTATTGCTGATATCCGTGCAAACATGATCTTGACTGCTGCCTTCGTGGAAGGTGTTGCGCTGTTTGCCGTAATTGCCGGCATCCTTGCGATCTTCGTTAAGTAGTCTGAATGATTTTAACTGCATCCAAAGCATAGGGCCGCGGATGCAGTTATTTTTAAAAAAATTATGATGCCGTCTGTTTATTAAACCAGGCGGAAAATAGAAATAAAACTCATTGGTGCTCAACTTTTGGGTATTTTCAATAAAAAAAATACAAACGTATAACGTATGGATTTGTTAACCCCGGAACTCGGATTATTCTTTTGGACTCTGATTGCGTTTTTGATCGTTTTCATTATCCTCAAAAAATTTGCCTGGAAGCCTATCCTTAAGTCACTTGGCGAAAGAGAACAAGGTATTGCTGAATCAATTTCTGCAGCAGAGCGCGTAAAAGCTGAAATGAGCCAACTGAAATCAGAAAACGAAAAGTTGATGGTTCAGGCTCGTGAAGAGCGTACCATTATGCTGAGGGAAGCTAAGGAAATTAAGGACAAAATGATTATTGAAGCTAAAGACCAGGCTAAGGTTGAGGCTAATAAGATCATTATGGAAGCTCAGGCTCAAATCAACCAGCAGAAAAATGCTGCGATGACCGAAGTAAAGAATGAAATAGGTACTCTTGCTCTTGAAGTTGCTGAAAAGATCTTACGCAAGCAGCTGAATTCAGCAGAAGGTCAGGAAGCGTACATGAGTATGCTTGCCAAGGATATCAAATTGAATTAGCAGATGCGGCGATTAGCTGATTAGCTGATTGCAAAATGCAGATTGATAATGTACTACCAGTTTGGGATCATTTTTGTCAATTTGGATTGAAAGTATTTGCCTCAATCGAATGAATTACATAAAACAATTAGCTAATTAGCTAATCATCAAATCAGCTAATAAAAAAATAGTATGCAGAATCCCCGTCTTGCTTCACGATACGCAAAATCATTGCTCGACCTGGCTATTGAAAGAAATTGCCTGGAAGAGACATTGAAAGACATGCAATTGCTGAGCAGCATTTGTATTCAATGCAATGATTTTACGCTCATGTTGTGCAGCCCGGTTATTTCCGGTACTAAGAAACTGGCCGTTATTAATGCCGTTGTAAAAGATGTTTTGCATGATCTTTCCAAAGCTTTCATCAACCTTTTGGCAACAAAAGGTCGTGAGCAAAACATGCCTGAAATAACAGAAGCATTCATTGCACAGTATAACGACCTTAAGAACATCAGAACTGTTTCAGTTACTACTGCTGTTGCAATGGACGAAACCACGAAAAATAACCTGCTGGGTAAAATTGCAGGGTATATGCCGTCTGCAACTATCGACCTCAAAACCAGTGTTGACCAGGATTTGATAGGTGGTTTTGTGTTAGAAATTGGAGACCGTTTATTTGACGCCAGCGTAAAGAAAAAGCTTAACGACATCAAGTCAAATATTGTTGATTACAGCTACGTAAGTAAAATGTAATTGCTCAATTTGACAATTGATTAAGGAATATTGCCCCTTGCTGCTAACGACTTTTTACTTGCGACTAGCTGCTAACGACTAAATACTAAATTAGAACTTTTAACTTTTGAATTAATAACTATATGGTTGATATTAAACCGGATGAAATATCGGCGATATTGCGCCAACAGTTAAGCAACGTCGATGGCGCTGCCAGCCTGGAAGAAGTAGGTACCGTATTACAGATAGGTGATGGTATCGCCCGTGTGTATGGCCTTACCAGTGTTCGCCAGGGCGAACTTGTTGAATTTGCAAACGGCGTAAAAGCCATTGCCCTCAATCTTGAAGAAGATAACGTGGGTGTGGTATTAATGGGAGACTACATGTCTATCCGCGAAGGTGACAAAGTGCGCCGTACCAATAAGATCGCATCCATTCAGGTGGGCGAAGGAATGGTAGGTCGCGTAGTAAACACACTCGGCGAGCCAATTGATGGTAAAGGACCAATAAAGGGCGACCTTTACGAAATGCCAATGGAGCGTAAAGCACCTGGCGTTATCTTCCGTGAGCCGGTAAAAGAACCGCTCCAGACAGGTATCAAGGCGATCGATGCAATGATCCCGATCGGCCGTGGCCAGCGTGAGTTGGTTATCGGTGACAGGGGTACTGGTAAAACAGCGATCTGTATCGATGCCATTATCAATCAGAAAGAATTTTACGAAGCAGGCAAACCAGTTTATTGCATTTACGTTGCAATTGGCCAAAAAGCGTCAACTGTTGCCGGTGTAATGAAAACCCTGGAAGACGCAGGCGCTATGGCTTACACAATTATTGTGTGTGCCTCTGCAGCTGACCCTGCCCCACTCCAGTTCTACGCTCCGTTCTCCGGCGCTGCGATTGGTGAATTCTTCCGTGATACAGGAAGGCCTGCATTGGTTGTTTATGATGACCTTTCCAAGCAAGCCGTAGCGTACCGTGAGGTGTCGCTGCTGTTACGCCGCCCTCCGGGTCGTGAGGCTTATCCTGGTGACGTATTCTACTTGCATAGCCGTTTGCTGGAGCGCGCCGCTAAGGTGATCAACAACGATGGTATCGCAAAACAAATGAATGACCTTCCGCCAAGCATCAAGCATTTGGTTAAGGGTGGCGGTTCACTTACTGCATTGCCTATCATTGAAACTCAGGCCGGTGACGTATCTGCTTACATCCCAACTAACGTAATCTCCATTACCGACGGTCAGATATTCCTTGAGAACAACTTGTTCAACTCTGGTATACGTCCTGCCATCAACGTGGGTATCTCTGTAAGCCGCGTAGGTGGTAATGCACAGATCAAATCCATGAAGAAAGTAGCAGGTACCCTGAAACTTGATCAGGCGCTGTTCCGTGAAATGGAAGCGTTCTCTAAGTTCGGTGGAGACCTTGATGCTGCTACAAAGAACGTAATTGACAAGGGTAGCCGTAATGTGGAGATCCTGAAACAGTTACAGTACAATCCTTACAGCGTTGAAAAGCAGGTTGCTATTGTATACCTCGGTACCAACAACCTGATTCGCGAAGTAGCTGTAAAGAATGTAAAAGCATTTGAAGAGCTGTTCCTCCAGCAGATGGACATCAAGTTGCCAGATGTACTGAAGGAATTCAAGAAGGGAAATCTGCCTGAAGATGGCCTCGCCAAGATGGTGAAACTGGCTCAGGATTTGATTCCACAGTTTAAATAAATCTTAGTTTCTACAATAAATATTGAGCTGGCCGCCTTGAAAAGGGCGGCCAGCTTCGTAATAAGAAACACTATAGAAATCCTAGGTTACCCACGAACTCCGTCAGCTGCAAGCCTGACCACCATTCCAGAACGAACAAATGATTGGGTTGAAATCTTCCCATTTGCTCACCAAAAATTCACACACAAAAATATTGGTGATAAGATTGGTTTTTATAGCTTTGCAAACGTATTGGGAAATCGATTTTAAGGCAGTCAAACTTAACCTGTAAGGGATTTCCTGAGAATAACCAAACAGATTAATCACAGTAAACAAACATAAAATATGGACGCAAATCAGGTGCTCAACGAATTGAATGGAATATTCAGGGACGAATTTGATAACAAGAAGATCAATATCAGCTTTACTACGGTAGCTAATGACATTGAAGAGTGGGATTCTTTGAGCCATGTGCAGCTGATAGTAGCAATTGAAAAACACTTCAAACTCCGCTTTACAACCAGTGAGATCAACAACTGGAAGAATGTAGGCGAAATGTGTACAGCGATAGAAACACGCCTTAAGAATAAATAACTTCGGCGGTCATAAGCGATATTCATAAAGAAGCGGCCAGTAATTCCTACAAATTACTGGCCGCTTCTTTAGTCTACAATACCCTATTTACCTACCTGCGAGGGACTTATAATTTCCTTAAGTGTAAGGGCAAATTTTCTGCTGAATTGTTCCGAGCCCGACTTGTTCAGGTGCTGCGAGTTATAAAAATTAGCCTTGGTCAGCGTCAGTGAGTCGTTTGTATAATCCAGAAAAGGAAAGTCAAATTCCTTCGAAAATGCTCTGTACTCGCCAAAAATCTTATCACCGATCTTCTTATCCAGCATTTCGGTAATACCGTAATAAACCGGGGGGTACACCATAACAACCTTAATGTCATTTGTTTTACAAAAACTTAGGAATTCATGGAATAAGGCGACTGATTCAGTATCGAAACGAGGCCCCCAGCCACCTGGGTTTTCAGCCTTAAAATCCTCAAACGAATTATCCCAGGGCTTTTCCTGACCCTGGTATCCTTTATACTTAACTGGCTTTATTCCCTTACCACGATAGCTCATAATCCCCTCCTTAATTAAAACGAGTTCATTATTATACTTATACAATGGAAAGTACTTGTCAAAAATGTTGAAATGAGTATTACTGTTACTTACAATACCCCAAACCATGGTATCCTGCAGGTAGGGCAGGAACTGCTGAGTACCCGGCACTTCTGTCCCCTTGGCCAATGTGGCCACTAACCCCACTTCCTGCACTATATACCTTGGTTTCTTATTATGTTGTAAATACATTTTGAACCGCTTGTACTGTAGCTCAAAAGGAGATCCATCAAGCCCGAGGTTAAAACAATTCAAATTGAGTGTGCTATCCAGTATTTTCGGTGAAAAATGTACCCACGCCCTCGATGACCCCATAACAAGTAGGTCGGCATTGATCCTTCCGTTAAACAGTTCATTCCATTCGTCGTAGTAAGTATAATGCGACTTACGCAACCCACTATCTACAACATGGGCCCCAAAAAACAGTATTGGCAATGGCGCCAGGCAAAATATCAATAAACTAATTAAAAACTTCTTCATGCGGCAACG
>CANCOG010000175.1 GCA_947379685.1 Flavipsychrobacter stenotrophus
AGTATCGCTTTCTACGCCTATTGTAAATATGCACGACGGATTGCTCAACCAGGTGTGGGTCGATGAGAAAGACGCCAACATGCTCATCTGCTTTGGCCCCCCTCCTTATTCACATGTGGATAATCCGAACAGAGGTATAAAAACAGCACTTGATATTCATGCCATCCTAAATAAGGCTGGCTTTGAGAATGGCATCGGAATTACTACGGGGCAGGCTTATTGCGGAATCCTGGGTAATGACATGCTCAGGCAGTATACCGTAATAGGTGATGTCGTGAATTTGGGAGCCCGTTTCGCAGGCTTAAAGAAGAATCAGGTTTTATGCGATAGAAGTACCTACAATCAATGTCAGGATATCTTTGAGTTTTCTGAGATTGAGGAGGTGGCTATAAAGGGAAACACCGGGCTGGTCACCGTTTGGCAGCCACTGCGGTCTGTCAAAAAAGACATAGGCATTCAGATAGATCCAGTGTCCATCGGCCGGCAGAAAGAATTGTTCTTCCTGCTAGATACCTTCGACAAGGTGGTAGGCGGAACAGGAAAGTTGCTCGTTTTGCAAGGGTTGAGCGGCATGGGTAAGTCAAGGCTTGTACAGGATTTTAAAATATGCAATCTCGGCAGCGACCGAGATGTACTGATTGAGACAACTGACGTGCGGGAAAAGGACATTCCATATCATGCATGGAGGAATATCTTCGCTTCGATATTGGGCATTGACAGTGATAATATTGAGCGAAATAGGGCAAATGTTGTCGTGCAATTGCTCGAAAAATATGAACAGCGGGCTTGCTTGTTAAACGTGGTGTTGCAACTTGATGTTGAAGATAGCGACGAGGTGAAATCCCTTTCCGGCTCACAAAGAGCCGCGGCAACAGAAAGTTTCCTGCTCGAAATAGTGAATGCCGCTGCCGGGGAGAAACCAATCGCAATCATTATTGACGACGCACAGTGGATAGACGAAATGTCAGCAAAACTTGCTGAAACAGTTGCCGCTACAATTAATAGTTGCATGGTGATTTGTGCGCTGCCTGACGCCGAGGGGGTGCCACGGGTTAAATTCATGATAGACCATGGTGCAACAAATATTTCACTCAATGAACTTGATGATGATGACCTAAATAGGCTGATCTGTGCAAAACTGGGGGTGACTACTATTGCAGAAGCCATATCGGCTCCCATTCGTAAGGTTGCGAAAGGGAATCCATTCTTCTGCACCCAGCTTGCCGGCTCCCTGCTTGATCAGGGGCTCATCATAGTTGAGCATGGCGAATGCCAGTTTGCGCAGAATGTAAATACAGAGCAGCTCTCGTTACCTGAAACTGTAAAGGGCGTTGTGCGCAGGCGTATTGATGGCCTGGGGCATGGTGCCCAGCTATCGCTTAAAGTAGGTAGCGTTATCGGTCAGCGGTTCAGAACCAAGTTGATACAGCATATTTATCCGATACAGGTAGAGCAGAATATGGTGTCCTCTTACCTGCTGGAAGATAAGCAGTACGGGTTGTTACATGAAACAGTGGTCGAGAACATGGATGGGTTCCTGTTCAATCACGGCATTACCCGCGAGGTGGCTTATGAAATGACGCTGGTAGAGCAGCGCAAACACCTGCACCGGAAAAGTGCCGAATGGTACGAATTGAATTTTGCAGATAACCCTTCTCCTTTCTTTACACAGCTTGCCCACCACTGGGAAGAGGCAGGCGAGAAAATAAAAGCTTCGGAATACTACGAAAAGGAAGCTATCAGGCTGTTTATCCTCGGATATCCAAAACAGGCAACGGATGTTGGCTTAAAAGGAATTTCCCTGTTCACGAATGAAATTGAGCGTGACCTCGAAAAGATGGGCATGAAAATAGGTGAGAACATGGGAGCCATAGCCGGCCTCATGGAAAACCGATCTATTGAAAGCCTCCTCGATCTGAAAAAGCTGGATAACCCGAATATGGAACGGCTGCTCACGATGCTTACCCATATCTCACCTTTTGCGCATAACAGTAAGCAGGTAGAACTATTCGTGCTTATGTCTATTCTCGGCCTCCGGCTGGCGCTAGAAAATGGCAACAGTAATTCCACTGCCGATGTGTATGCCATGTATGCAGTAATTTACCGCAGCATGACCGGTGACAGTGCAACTGCCGACAAATGGAGTCAGCTCGCAATTGATGTCGATGCCAACTTCCAGGGAAGTCTGTTTGGAAGGGTTTCCTTCGTACGAACCTGGTTCATCAGCCATTGGGTAAGGCCCATGAAGGACAGCGTACCAGTGGCAGAGGTAGCAGCAAAAGCTGCCATGGAAGCTGGTGATGTGCTGTTTGGTTGCTTTAATTTGTCAGGTCACGTAATTTACATGGCGAGGGCCGGAGCAACGCTCAATGCTGTAATTGCAAAAGCAGCAGAGCAAATGCCCATCAACCAGCGAAGGGCACTGAATGCCTACTTCCACCTGCTCGATGAGACTCAGCGTGCAAAGGCGCTGGCCGGTCGCACTATTGCGTATACCTCTCTTACTGACGATGAATTTAATGAAGAAAAAGATATTGCCAGTATTTGCGATACCGATTTTGGTACGCAGATAGGGTATTACTTTATATCTAAAATGATGCTTAACGCCCATTTCGGCAACTGGGCTGAAGGCGTTTCGTGGGCTAGCAAGATTCCACCTCTGTTTATGTCATTTGCAGGTCAACCGGGCGAAATAGACTATGAGTTTTTCAATGCGATAGTTTCCTTGTATCGTTCAGCGGAACTCAATGGAGAAGAAGCCTTGTTAAAAATCGCCGATGACTGTATAGCCAAAATGCGCGGATGGATCGTATTCTGCTCATTCAATTTTGAACACAAAGTAATGATGCTTGACGCCATCAGGGAAAGCCTGTTCGGAGACCCTGCGAACGCAACAATACTGTTTGAAGGCGCCGCAGCAAAAGCCAAAGAAAATGGTTACATCCAGGAAGCAGGTCTGGCGTTTGAGCACCTGCTGCGTATGCAGAAAAGACTGGGACAGCCACTCACAGCCCTGGCACCCTGTATAGCTGCTTACACCGCATGGGGCGCAGATGCAAAGGTTACCTATGTAAGGGCTGAACTAGCGTAGAACGCCTAGCCTTTTTGATAAATAGTAAACAGGCCGCCCAACCGGGCGGCCTGTTTACTATTAAGGCATAATTAATTAAATGCCACGTTGAAGCAACATAGCATTCGCATGTATATCCGGCCCAAGTGCCAGCATAACAAGGTTGTCCTGTTTTATTCCGTTAATTGCATCAAAATGTGCAAAATTCAGAATGTGAGTTGCTACTGTAATGTTTGCATATAACGCTATTGTATTCAGGTTTTGCGCCGGGGGGATGCCCAGTTTTTGAACCCAGTAATTAAACAATACTTCCGAAGATTGATGCGGCATAAAGGCAATGTCTGCAGGTTGCAGGTTGTTGTTGGTCATTAGCCGCTGTGCAGCCAGGTAGGCGGTATCTTTCCCGAAAGCGGAATAGGCGGTCATGCCAGCCTTAGTGATCTGGAAAAAATTTGAAGTATAAGTAGGCGCCAACGTTCCGTATCCATAGCCGTAGGGCTGGTTTGAATTGGTCTGCACCCGGCCGGTAAACATCGTGCCAAAATAATTGGTGGCTGAAATGGTGTACTGGTCAGCCACAGCCCATAAACCTGTGTTATCGCTCATGGACATTACTACGGCCCCTGCACCATCTGCGGCGCTCACGCTCTGTGGCGTATGGTAATCTACATTGGTAGACCAGTTGCCGCCTATGCAAATAAGGATATTGCGTGTCCTTCCTGCCTTCAGAAGTCCGTCGGCGATCAGGAGGGCAGAGTTGAAGTTACTAAAGTCGTCAACAACCGGAATTACCCATGCTTGCGGCGAAAGCCCCAGGAGATTATGTAATTCGGAGAGCTGGTTGGGATCTCTGAAAGAGCCTACTGAACCCGTACCGAGTAAAATGTCGACATCGCCGGGCTGTATATTAGCCTTGGTCATGGCAGCCTGCGCTGCCGGTACCATCATGGTCATCAGGTCTTCTTCATACCCCAGAATATGACGAATATCATAGCCAGTGAACAGCTTGTCATTATCCGGGATGTTTTCCTTTATCCAGTCGAAGATCGGGTCATCATTTTTCCTCGTTTTTGCAGGCACAGAGAAGCCACTTCCCGTAATGCGGGGTACTAAACTATTCGCCATCGATTATCCAGTTTGGAGGGGTGAGACCGAAATGATTCTGTAATAATATTTCTGATGTCTGGAGCGAGCCTTCAGCCCACGTCTGGTTCTCAGACCAGGCCTCACCAATAACATAGCAAGGGAAGTCGCTAACCGGCTTAACCATCCTGGGCATAATTTCCCATGACTTGTAGCCAGAATTCCAGAAATGCACGGCACCTCCAAATGGATCATCTGCCCAGTCTATAAATGCAGCGTCAACTGGTTCCGGAGCAGACGTAATGCCATGCATCTTCATGATCTGATGGTGCATTTCCATTACCATTGCATTTGGTGCCTCGTGAATCTGCCAGTTTTTGCGGCGCATTGCATCCCATTTATCTTCTATATTTGCGGTGACCATATCGCTGACAGGATCTGCAGGCATTGTACGCTCAAATTTTGTAGAATGTGTATGACGCTTAATATGAACGGGGCCATCAGATTTTGATAATTTATTTGAATGTCTCGCATCGCCTGTCTGGCCGGTTGTTGAATTGTCGTCCGCAACTGCTTCCCATGGGCCAAGCGGCGCCGTCCGGAAGCCGCCCCAGTAAATGGAGCTTTCCATGTCGTTATAAGCCATCAGGACGGCATTGCCTGTTTTTTGTGTTTTAGGGTCAACATCTACACCCCAATAATACAATTGCCTCACGGGCATGTCAGTAAGCGACCGGCCCTTGGTGACAAACTGTTTTTCCCACCATGGCTGGTCGTACACCAGACACATTTTGAATAATGGAATTGGGGTAACAGAGTTCATCAGGTACTGGAAATCAGGGTTCTTTTCCGGGTCGAGTACAGGGCCGCTCGGTGATATCAATTCAAGCGAACGGCGGGGCATGGCCAGTACAAGGGCGCCTGCAGTAACTGCCTCTTCATGGTTCTTACCAAATTGTAGTTTGACGCCTTTTTTGCCGTCTTCGAGTGTACACTCATCGAAACAATGCAACCAGTGATTCATATGTACATCGCCACCAGCGTTTTCAAATTCATCCTGCAACAGCCACGGCACTGCATCATAGCCTTCATTAATCAGCCTGTATTGTACTGTAGGTGTGAAGTTGAAGTATTCTGAAATACAGTTTACAGCGTTGCAATTGCCACCCAAAATATCATAGCCTACGGTTTTAATAGCAATCTCACGCCCTTCATTACTCAAAACTTTGGAGATCAGATTCCAGAATCCATGCTGATATAATGGAACACCATCAACTTTCTTCATCTGCAAAAATTGATCCAGTGCGTCCCCTGAAAGGTTCCTTTCGGCAATTTCCGGTAGTATTTTCAATACCGCCCATCCTATCAGGTTATTGGCAGTGGTGTCTCCACTGGTTAGTGCATTCTTCTCTTCGTCCGAGAGCCAATAGGGCAGCACGGAAGGATCATTAAGCTGGTAAAGGCGTAGCAAGCGTGAACGCAAGTTGATGATATTGATTGGCTCATCCACGTCCTGCGGACGTGTTGTAAGCTGGTCCTTCAGCTTGTTCATCACTAGGCTATAGATCAGCTTTTGCGAGCTAACTATACGCATACCGCCGATCTCACAAACCATCGGGGCGTGCTTGAACCCCGGAGGTGTAGCGGAAACCAGCCGGCCGCCTATATGGTCGCTGCCTTCGTATACGGCAACTGTCAGCTTGTCCCCTTTTTTCAGATGCCTGAGTTTCTCAGGGTTTTCGGCATCCTCGGTCATTAATCTCCAGGCAGTATATATGCCTGCAATACCTCCTCCTACAATAGCAATATCGTAGTGTGAGCTTACTTTTTTCATTGGTTAGTTTTTTAGAGTGAGTAATTCGGCATCTGTATTTTTGATATTTACTTAGTTTTCCTAAGCAGCAGGGGGCGTTTCCGGTGGCTTGGCATAGTAAGGCGGAATCTTGGTCGGGTCAATGTTCGCTATTATTACCTGCGGCCTGTGGTTCTGGTTCGCGCGTTCAAGCACGAGCGGCATCAGATTTGCCATTTCTTCTGGTTCATTTACTTCATATGCCTGTGCTCCAAGACCTTCCGAAAATTTGGCTAAGTCTGGTTTGCCGAGTTCATATAATTCCTTCCATATCTGCGGATCTTTTGCATCGGGGAAAAACTGTGACATGCCCTGGCTCACCATGCTCAGGTTATTATCATTCAGCACTATCCATATGGCGCCTATCCCGTATTGTGCCGCTGTCGATACCTCAGAACCCTGCATCATAAATGCGCCGTCACCGGTGATACAAATTGAGGTGGCATTTGGCCTGCCAATCTTAGCGCCCACAACTGCCCCTACGGCAAATCCCATGGGTCCCATAGACAGGGAAGAATACATATTCCATTTAAGAATCGTTGCAAAGTAGTGGTTAGCCCAGCCTACACAGTTTCCAGCGTCAATGAATATGTGTGTTTCGCGCTGTTCGTCCAAATGCTCATCGAGCACCCTCATTAGCGAGGCCGACTGGAAAGGCTTGCCAGTTGCATAGTATTCGTCGGGTGCAAAGAACGGAGAATGGTCAATTTTTATCTGTTTCAATAATTCCTTCCTCGCCTTAACCACAGCCTCGTCGGGAGTGAAATTTTTCATTTGTTTGCGCAGCCCTTGTATGAAGGCCCCTGCTTCAGCAACAATCCCTTTTTTCATAGGGTAGGAGCGGCCCATAATTTCAGGAGCGATATCTACCTGGTAAAATGCTCCGTTCGATGGCATGAGGCCGGCAAAATATTTTGAAGTAGCCAGGTCCCCGAGAGAAGACCCGATCACAACAATAGCATCGTACGGTTCAGATACATACTGTGAAGTTTTGTTGCCGAGGTTCATCCAGTAAAAAGGCCAGCGGCAGCTTGCGCAGCCAAATACCCGCAACGATAGTGGATGCCTTTCTGGGAAAACTCCCTTTCCATCGGGAGTGGTCATTACCGGAATACCCCAGGCCTCAACGAAATGCAGGAGTTCCGCAAGGTGATGGTGATTGTCATGCTCCCCCCCACCATGTGCATTGTAGGTCTCTTCGTGATAGTTGAGCGCGCTTCTGCATCCGTTACCTAAGAATATCAGCGGCCGTTTTGCTGTGCTCAGCACTTCAAGTATTTCCGTTACGTCCTCCTTGTTTACATAATGCTGCTTTGCCCGGTAACGGTCAGTAGTTTTCGGTAAAGTTGTTCCTAGGGGCAATAGCATGCTCGTTACGTTGTCCGGAAGGCTCAAATGAACCGCCTGGCTGGGCAGCACAAATATATTGCGGAACGCCTGCTGAAGCAGTGTCTGTGCCGACAGGGGACTCGATAATATCATGCTGGAAGCTGTGGACGCAGTGTATACCGCGTTAATGTTGATCTTTGAATCCTCGCCTTCTTGCAGGTATCCTTTCCCCAGAAACTGTTGGTCCACCTCGCCTGAGATCAGGATCATTGCCGAACCATCATTGTTTGCATTCATTACTCCGGTGAGGGCATTTGTAGCGCCGGGGCCGGTCGTCACCAGTACAATTCCCAGCTTACCGGTAGCTCGGAAATAGCCATCAGCCATAAAGGCTGCTCCGGTTTCCTGTCTGCAAACTATGTAACGGAATTTTTCCCGGGAATCCTTAATCAGGTCGAGAAAATGCATGATGCCTCCGCCCGGAACCCCGAACAAATAGACAATACCGTCATTGTCGCCCTCCAGATTAAGGTAGTGTAGCAATGCTTCACCTACCGAAGGAGGCACGGGAGCCGGCACGGCAGTTACTGCGGCGCTTGCTGTAAGATCGAGCGTTTGCTTAATGCTTGAAACCGATGAATCCATTTTTGAAAAGTTTTAGAAGTGGAGAAATATTTGGGTAACTATTGCATGCAATTTTTCGAAAAGTACAATAATTCCAATGGCTTGCATATGCAAATATTTTTTCTTTTAGTTAATGTCCATATTGTATTAAAGTTAAATGTTATGTAATAAATCAAACTATTGATTAGAAGGAATAAGTTTCAATTGCTGCTTTCTTTATAGAAAATCATTCCATGTTTGTTGCGAAATTGTTTAATTTTTTGTCAATTTACTTCTTGCAGGAAGCTGTATTTTTGTTTTACCTCTGTGCTGACGAAAGCGTTCATGCTTTTTCGTATTTTACACTGGTCACTAAACAATCTATATGGAGCATTCAGAACGTAGTAGCTTTTGGCAGTTTAGCGTTCAGGATTGGTATAAGAAACTGGATAGCTCCGAACAAGGCATAACAAGGGCCGTTGCGGAAATACGTCTTCACGACCTTGGGCAGGTGAAAAAGCCACAGTCTGCCTTTAAAAAGGATTTCCGTTTATTCATCGGGCAATTCAAAAGCCCGCTCATGCTGCTACTTATTGGCGCAGTCATTTTGTCTTCTTTTCTGGGCGATACATCAGATGTGTTTATTATTCTGTTTATCGTAGTGTCCACCGGCCTGCTCAGTTTTTTCCAGGAGCGAAATGCAGGTAGGGTGGTGGAGCAGTTGCAATCTATGATTGCGCTGAAATGCTGTGTTTTGCGGGAGAGTAAGGAAGAAGAGGTAGTTGCTGCGACCATTGTTCCGGGCGATATAATCATATTGAAAGCCGGCGATATGATTCCGGCAGATTGCCTGATCATTGAAGCTAATGAATTGCACGCCAATGAAGCGAGCCTTACCGGCGAGTCTTATCCGGCAAGGAAGGAAGCAGGGGTGCTCGACGAGCATACGGAATTGGCAAAACGTGATAACTGCCTTTGGGAGGGCACCAACATAGTAAGTGGTAAAGCTAAAGCGCTTGTCATCAATACAGGCGACAATACCATATTCGGCGGGATAGCGCAAAGCGCAACGGCCACAGTGGAGACCACATTTGAAAAGGGCATAAAAGACTTCGGGTACTTTCTCATGAAAATCACCCTCGTGCTCTCGGTATTTAT
>CANCOG010000176.1 GCA_947379685.1 Flavipsychrobacter stenotrophus
CCTTTTTGGCATTTAACTACTTTCAACGTACGCAAGCTCTTCCCTGCGCAATCAAGCGACTGTTCGGGCGTCAATGCCTGTATGAACCATGAAGGCGCACTTTGTGCATCACCACCACAGTATACATATCCCTGCTTCTCGTCCGACCCCTTCCCGGTAATATAAACTGACTTTATCTCACTGGCAAAATCAACACCACCACCGTCCTTGTCAATGGTGCGCTTATAAACTGTCCACCTACCAATCATTTGATCAATAGAAGTAACAGGAAGAATGACCTCTTCCTTTTCGATTACTATCACCTGGGCGGTATCTGACGTATCAACAGCATAATAATAAATACCCATAGCGTTAGCCAGAATTAGCTTATCAGGCCTCCTTAACGCCACTGTGTAGGAAACGGTTCCAAACTCAAGGTGATCATCTTCATCGTACGTATACTTGCCCCTGTAAACAAACCCGTTACGCAATCTGTACGTAAAAGTGTCCCGTATCTGAAAGGTCATGAACAAAGTGTCTGTAAATGAAACCACCGTAGAGTCAGGTTTAAGGCGCTTAACCTCTACCCACCTACCAGGCAGCATGTGTTTGGGCTTATCCTTCTTTTTGGCCCACCCCATTAATGGCATTAACAACAACAATAAAATCAGTACCTTTCTCATGAATTCGATTATCAAAAGTAACCACGTTGCATCCCGCAACAAAATTAAAACTTGTTTAAAATTAAGGGTTCATAATTTTGTAGCGAAATCAGTACAAAAATAAAAATCAGATAACCTGAAATATTCAAAAAATGCCAAACTCGCTGCTACATATAACGCTCATTCAACCCGATATAGTATGGGAAGATAAAAAGGCCAACCTTGACCGATACCAAAAAACCATTGAAAGCATCGGAGCTCAGAAACACGTAGTTGTCCTGCCAGAAATGTTCAGTACAGGGTTCAGTATGTCACCGGAAACACTCGCTGAAGCCATGGATGGCCACACAGTTAACTGGATGGCTGAAATAGCTGTAAAGTACCGTTGTATACTCACCGGAAGTGTGATCATTAAAGATGACGGCAAGTACTATAACCGGATGCTTTGGGTACGACCAGATGGGCAGATCGGATACTACGACAAACGCCACCTTTTCGCGTATGCAGGTGAGGATAAACACTACACTGCAGGAGATACCCGCCAAATAGTTCAGGTAAATGGCTGGCGTATCAACCTGCAGGTCTGTTACGATCTACGTTTCCCCGTTTGGGCACGAAACAAAGAAAACGAATATGATGTCTTGTTGTACGTAGCCAACTGGCCGCAACAACGCAGCCTCGCCTGGAAGACCTTGCTTCAAGCCCGGGCAATTGAGAATATGTGCTATGTTGTAGGAGTAAATAGAGTTGGCGACGACCCCAAGGGTAACCATTACAGTGGTGATAGCAGTGTCTTTAGCCCATTGGGCGAGCAATTGTGGCAGCAAACGGAACAGCCGGCCTGCCATACTATTACACTTGATAAAACAGAACTGGAAAAAACAAGAACTAATCTGCCATTCCTTGCTGATGCAGACAAGTTCATATTGCTTTAGTTGAATTTCCAACCGCAAATACAAACGGAAAAGTAAAAGTCCCCTGCACTTATAGCACAGGGGACTTCTTATTAAATGAATATTTAGCTAACTATTGTTTCTGGAAAACGCGAATTGATGGAGCGAATGGACCACCAATGATCTGATACGTAAAAGTCGTATCAGCAATCACCATGCTTACTGACGGGTTGTTACCATAAATATCTCCCTGCGAAGTAGTCTGCGTTGGGAATGACATTGTAGTATCATCAACCTGAACAAGGTATGCAGGAACGATTGCACTACTTGGCGGTATTACACCACCAACGTTATCAGTCACATACAAACCATTAGCCAGTTTTGTAAGGAAAACTGATTGCGAATTGGAAACGCGTTTATATTCTCCAGCGAGGTTAATTGCCGGGTTGATGTCAGTTACAGCAACATAAATTCCAGCAGATCCCACCATGCCATACTTGTTCTTGGCAGTGATGTTCACTATATACAACCCTGGCGTTGTGTTATCGAGCGTGCTCTGATCAATAACTACAGGATATGACTCTCTGTAAAAAGAATCGTAAGCAGTAGCTGCAACGCTTGGCAATGCACCACCAACTTTGATACTATAGTACTGAGCACCATTTACTGTAATGGTAGGAGCAGAATAAGTAACTAAAGTAGAAACTGTATTAACTTTTTTCTTACAAGCAGTAAAAGCAATTACTGCAAGAAAAGGTATAACTAATAATTTTCTCATGTTCATTTCTTTTTTTCAATAATTAGAATAAATCCCACCAGGTTTTCAAAGTAAGGGATGCAACGCCAGGGAATGCAGCGTTCCTTGTACTTTCAGAAGTTGGATAAAGGAAACGTTTTGGCAATTGTGCACCAATCAAAGAGTTTTTTGATGGAATAAAGAAATCAGGGTAACCGGTACGACGCATTTCAGTCCATGCCTCAAAGCCCTGGTTTCCACACATTGCGAACCATTTCTGAGTGATAATGAAACGAAGCCTTTCAGCAACTGTACCTGCAAATGGATAAGCAGTCCAATAACCACCAGTAACATTTACATAGTTATCGTAAGATACTGCAGCCGTGTTATTTGTTTCTGTGGAGATTTCAGTACCGTAATAATTGAAACTTGCCGCAATTCCTTTATAGAACAACTGAGAATCGGTGAAAACGCCCATTCCCCATCCCCTTGCATAAGCTTCAGCCTGAAGGAAATAGCTCTCATAACTTGTCAGGAAATTAACTGGTGCCTTCCCGGAAAGTGTGTTCTGAGCATCGCCGCCTACATAAGAATTAGGAATTGAGTATGTATTTGATGCAACAGACACATCATATGCCCCTTGCCTGATACCAGCAACAGACCCGTTGCTTAAATGAGTAAAGAATACATAAATCCTGTCATCATTGTAAGCCCACATAGAATCGATGAAGGTAGAACTGCCAACAATGTTCTGGATGCTCGACAATTGTGTAGAAGAAGCTTCAGCATACAACGGGTTCTTATTTGCAGTACTATAACCATATTTGATCATAGCATCGTCACCTGTTCCTATAAAAGCAACACCCGTAGTGTTATACAATGCCTGAATACCTGTACGTGACCATGTTGGGTCTATCTCACTCAAACGAAGTAACATCTTCAATTTGAGGGTATAACCAAACTTTACCCACTTGTTGATATCGCCACCATACATAAGATCATCAGAACCTGGCTCAACACCATCGCTCATAGCAAGCAAAGTTTCTGCGGAATCAATATACTTCATGCAACCAGTGTATACAACCTTCTGTGAGTCATATTTAGGATTCAATAGGCTACCATCTACTGCCTGAGCTTTTAAAGCCTGTGTAAATGGCGCATCTCCCCATCCGTCTGCAATAACCTGGAAAGTATATGCACGCATGAGCAGAGAAATTGCCTTGTAATGTTTTTTCTTTTGCTCATCGGCAAGTTTACCAAGCTGGAAGAAATTCTCATTCGCTGAGTAAAGGTTGCTCCACGAATACGTGTATGCATCCTGACCCGGAGCGTATTGTTCAAGTGAACGGTATTGGCTGGCATTAGGACTTTGTGTCCAGTAGCCGGCCCACATTGAACCATTGATTTGCAAATCAACACCCATGGCTGTACCAGCAGTCAACTGACCAGCAGTAAGCAAGGTCTGTACAGTGGCACTTGTAGCGTTATTTGGATTGGTATTTACGTCGAGGAATTTCCTGCAAGATGAAACGCCTAATACCAGACCTGCCGCTACGGTAATAATAATCTTTTTATTAATAGACATAATACGTATTTTAACAGTTAAGGTGGTGGTTTAGAAGGTTGCTTTTAAAAATATACCATAATTTCTCAGAGATGGGCGAGCAGTAAAGTTGAAGCCCTGTGCATTACCACGTGCACCTGCAGAAGTTTCTTCAGGATCGTCGTAGTGGTTGCTCTTAGATGTCCATAAAATCAGGTTAGTTCCAAAAACACCAGCTTCCAATCCGCCAAACGGACTGCGTTTGTACAATTTAGTTGGGATCTTGTAACCCAGAGAAGCTTCCTGCAACCTTACGTAGCCTGCATCAACAAGACCCTGTGCAGGCAAGTTGTTACCCTGAACGTTCGTGTAATAGTCATATGGAGAGAATGCAGTAGTGTTCTTCAGATAGTTAGCAGTGTTACCAACCTGGTAAACTGAGTTATTCCAAACATACTTGTTACGTGCATTAACTGTAGTTTCTTGAGAAGTACCGTTGAAGTCCATGTTCATCTTTGTACGGCTGTAGAACTGACCACCTTGCTTGCAAGTGAACACCATGTGTAATTTCAAACCCTTCCAGCTGAGGTCGGTACCCCATGATGCGATAAAGCGTGGCTGGTAAGAACCGCGGTAAACTGCTTTCTTAGTAGCTACAGGTAAACCAGTTGCCTGATCAACTACTGCATGACCATTCCAGTACTGGATATCGTTACCGAAGAAAGTTCCCAAAGGACGACCAACTGCAGCTACAATATCGAGTCCGTTGAAACCACCACCGCTAAGCACAACATGATCTAAACCACCGGCGAGACTAACAACGTTGTTCTTATTGTGCGTGTAGGTTGCAAACAGATCCCATTTCAAACCCCACTTAGTCTGAATTGGAGTACCACGACCAGTTAACTCAATACCACGGTTGCTGATATCACCTACATTAATATAGTGTGCTGAATATCCAGTTGCAGTTGCAATAGGAGAAAGAGTAATTAAGTCAACAGTTAATGAGTTATAATAAGTACCTGACAAGCTCAAACGGTCGTTAAGAAATGAAAGGTCAAGACCTAATTCATATTCACGTGTGCGTTCTGGCTTAAGGCCGTTAGAACCGAATGTATTGTTGATTGAATATCCTGGCTGACCGTTAAATGGAGGAACGATAGAACCGAAACCAGAATTAATTGGAGACTGAGAATAACCGGCAAGGTTATTTGCATATGAAATAGCACCACCACCAACGCCTGATGCGCTAAAACGAACTTTACCGTAGTTAAGCACCTTGTCCTTGAATTTAGTACCATTCAACCTTTCAGTAAATACCCAACCAGCATTACCACCTGGGTAGAAATATGAATTATGATCGAAAGCCAGCGTAGATGACCAGTCATTACGTCCGGTTAATTCGAGGAATAATTCCCTGCGGAAATTGAATTTAACTGTAGCATAGATACCATGCCTTCTTTCTTTTGATACGTAGTTATCGGCAGCTACAGGACCAGCGTTGTTAGTAAAGTTGTAGAAATTTGGAATAACCAGCCCGTTAGTACCCGGATCAATTGAAGCAGACAATTTGTCGGTCTGGATCATGCTGATGTTATCACCAATGAGCGCATTGATTCCAAAGTTTTTGCTCAACTCATGAGCCCAATTGATCATCAGGTCATTGTACATAGAAAAGTACGTTGCAGCAGCTTGCTGATAACCACCTGGTGATTTGTAATTAAGTGTAGCGTATAAAGGATCTTCTGGTTGAGCGTTCAAATTTGGCGTCATGTAGTATGACCTGTCATTAGAAACATCGGCAGCCAAACGATCAGAAATGTTCCATTCGCCCTTCTTGAATCCAGTTACGATATCGCCTAAGATCCTGTCAGATTTGTTGCGGTTATCATAGTGCTTTGCAACCCAATATGGATTCTTGTAATATCCGCCATAGTTACCATAGCGCTCAACACCAGCAGTATCGAGATACTGCATAGAGTAATATTTGTTATCCAGATTCTTCATTTCCCAAATAGGAATATCACGGGCTGTTTCGTTCAGGTTGTCCATTACAGATCCTGAAGCCTGGCCACCTGATTCCGCACGGGAATAAGTGTTGATGTAGTTTACATTTATTGCAGAGTAAAAATGATTACTCATTTGCGTTGTCGCATTGAAACGAACGCTGTATTTATTGTAGAATGTGTTCGGAACAACACCTGTGCTATTCAATGAATTCAAAGAAAGCATGTAAGTGCTGTTTTCGCTACCACCTGACATAGACACGAAATTGTTCAGGTTTCTGCCGTGCTCGAAGAAACTCTTTACATTGTTTGGCTGATCAACATATGGTTTAACCAATTGCTTGCCATCTATGATCTGACCCCATGGGCGAACTGCGCCATCGAAAGGACGACCCCAGCTGAAATTCTCTCTGCGGTCATCAGCAAGGCCAGAGTAGATATTACCCTGTCCGTACTCGTGCTGAAGATCGGCATACTTCAAAACATCAGACTGAGTGTATGTTGCCTTGTAAGTGATATCCATTTTACTGGCTTTGCTGCCAGCTTCACGCAATTTCCCTTTCTTAGTAGTGATAATAACGGCACCCTTTGAGCCTATTTCACCATACAAAGCTGCGGCACTGGAACCTGGCAATACGGAAATTGATTCAATTTCGTCAGGATCGAGGTCATTTGCGCTATTACCGAAATCCACCTGTGTAAGTGAATTTGACGTCGTACGGTCATAGTTGTTGGTAATTACTCCATCAACAATGATAAGTGCATTATTATCTTTCAGGATCGATTTTTCACCACGAAGAACGATACGTGTAGAACCACCCGGGCCACCGGTAGAACTGGTGATATTGGCACCAGCTACTTTACCCTGAAGTGCAGAAAGAGCACTGGTATTGTTACCAGATGTCAATTCGTCGGCACCCACAGTAGTTGAGTTGTAACCAATTTCGCGTTTTTCCCTTTTTATACCCAATGCAGTAACCACAGCACCTTCAAGTGTATGTGCATTACGCTGTAAACGTACCACTATATCGCCTGTATCAGATACAGAAATAGGGTTGTACCCCAGTGCCTGTATCAATAATTTATGTTTACCGTCTGGAATGTCAAGGTTGAAATTACCGTCAAGATCAGTTACGGTACCCATGTTTGTACCTTTAATTGAAATGCCTGCCCCGGGATAGCCGTGGCCGGTTTCATCTAAAACCTTACCTGTAACGTTGTGCGTTTGTGCATATGCACTCATGCCAGCCGAAAGCAGTAATACAAAAGGTAACAAAGTTCTTTTCATACTGTTTGTTTTTCTTTAAAAGATTGTACTGGTTTATAATAACCCGAAAATATTTACAGCGGGGATTTCTCCCACACTGGTCAATTGGGGGGTGAATTTATTACAAGATATTGAATTAACAAAGCCTTCTTTTCATTTTTATTAACAAAGGCCTCGTTTTTTCAGCTTTTCGGGCAAATGCTATTGCTTTTCAGGGCAAATACTTATCAACACCTTACACACAAATTAAATAAGCCAATTTCCGATTGTCGGTTTATTTATTTTATTGCGGAAGAAAATGCACCAAAAATACGCTGGTTTCAGTGTATTTGATGCCCTTCAGCATCCCCTTTTATCATCCTTTTCATTTCCAGCACGTCCATTTCCAGGTCGGCAAGACGATGGTATACTTCTGCTGGTTCGCTAAAGTCGCTGCTGATCTTTAACCGGCCATACCATACCTCCTTTATATCGGAAGGGTCTATCTCAATAGTGGGGAATTCATGCCTGTGGGCAATCGTATCGCTCTTCAGGTAGAGTTTTCCTCTTTCCTTCAGGCGATTGATCACCCTTTTTACGGCAACTCCACCTTTATGTACAATTATATACACACGGTTGTCGCGAATCTTCTCCAGGTCATCGATCCACTCGCCTATCAGTTTGTCGCCATGCAAGACATTGGGCGCCATTGAAGGACCATCAACCTCAAACATGCGATAGGTTGAATTATTGAGCCCAGGCAACCTGAAAGTAGGCAGGGTTTCTATAAATCCAGAATCGCCATAGCCCAGCAGGTATCCGGCTCTTGCCTTTACAGGTACATATACGATATTGTCATTCCCCTGTTGATCTACTGTAATAACACGTGGAATGCCATTGTATTTATCGGCGATATACCCTGCAGGATCAATGAAACGCTTCTCTCCGTCGCCGGAGTTCAGCCCCTTTTGGAGCTCTTCCACATTCTTTGACATCAATTCATCCAGGGATACTCCAAAATATTTGGAAATGGATACTAATGTCTCGATGTTGGGCTCGCTGATCCCAGCCTCGTAATTTGCCAGTGTTGTACGCCCGATATTTAGCTCAGAGCTAAGCGTATCTTGTGTTTTACCCCTTTTCTTTCTGAGGTATCTCAGGTTGGTTGCTAAGTTCATGGACACAAAGTTAAAACATTTCTTCCACAAAATTTGGATTTGTCCAAAATAATGGAATATATTTGTACCGGAATTGGTGATTTTGTTGTCAAAAGTACGGCTTAAAGCACCTTTATTCCAAATTATCTGTAAAAAATATCAGTCGTTAGTAGTTGGTGTAGAGTTTCTAATGAACGTATGGCATTGAAAATCAGAACGCTCAGCAATTTGCAGGCAAAGCACATGGCCAAAGCAGTTCACAGTTACCATCCATACAACTGAAAACGACTTGCGAAATAAAATGGAATGAGATTTAATGAAAAAAATGAAAACAGAATTATATGAAAACAGCACAAAAAATACAGGTTAAGGAAGCAGTTGCCCGCTATGTAGCTGCTTTGGGCAACATTTCAGAGGCCGCAATAACCCTTTGCAATGTTAATGAAGTCGCTATTGAGCATATTATTGAAGGTCGCCTTGAGGAAGTCGATGATTTTTCGTGGCATCAACTGGCCAGGCAGGTAGGCTTCTATTGTGGCGATTGGCAGGTGGCAGATACCAGCGCCTATATGCTGCTTTCGATATTGTTTGGCGATGCCCAGCGATATGCAAAGGCCTACGGAATAGCTATTGGCAGAGGGCTTGGTAAAACCTTTACCGCAGGGCAATATCTGAAAACGCGCAAAAATGTAATTTATCTGGCCTGCAGTGACAATATGAACCGGAGAGCGTTTGTTACAGAATTGCTGGAGACTGTTGCAACAAGTCCATCGGCTTCCATGCCGGGAATGATAAGCGCCTTTGTAACGGCCATTACTGAAAAGGACGAAGCATTGCTGGTGCTTGATGACGCCCATACGCTGAAGGACCG
>CANCOG010000177.1 GCA_947379685.1 Flavipsychrobacter stenotrophus
ACGTGTATTACGCCGTTTTTCTGGTACACATCCTTAATGGTGATCATGGCCATATTTCCCTTTGCATCCTTCAGCATCAGCCCTTTACCGTTCTGCATAATGGTCAATTCTTCACCCTGTACTGTTTTCAGCATGGCCTTGCCATTGCCCATTTTTACCTTCTCCATGAGCTCTTTAGCATCCATTTTTCCGGCAACAACATGATAAGTAAGGATGCTGGTAAGTGTTTTCTTGTTCTCTGGTTTAACCAGATTGTCAACTGTGCCCGCAGGTAATTTATTGAACGCAGTATTGGTAGGTGCAAAAACAGTGAATGGGCCAGCACTCTGCAATGTTTCTACTAAACCTGCCGCCTTAACTGCGGCTACAAGAGTAGTATGGTCTTTCGAGTTAAGGGCATTTTCTACAATGTTCTTTGATGGATACATGGCAGCCCCACCAACCATTATAGTCTTTTCCTTTGCAAATGTAACCTGAGTGTTTGCTGCAATCAATGCCATAGCAAAAACCGGAATCAAAAAAATACGTTTCATAATAATGACGTTTTGTGTGTTTAAAATTGTTTTACCCAAACATCTACGTCTACTTATGTTTTTTGGTTTTCCGGTTTTATTATTTTCTTTTTAACGGTAGGCCTAGCAATTCTATTGACCTAAGGTTTCGCGCCAAGGCGCAGAGGCGCAGTTCCCAGTTTATTCAATCATGGATCAGTTAATTTGAAGCAAAGCCGCAAAGAAAACCCCGTCAAGTTAATGACATTGGAAGGTCTGCGTTAATTGATGACCGGCACAAATGGCATAGCCATCATGGTTTTGCCATTCATTCCCCTGAGTTGCTGTAACTGCTCATACCAGGTATATTCACGACCCATTTCTTCTTTCATGGCCGATTTTACAGCGGCACTGGCAGCTGTATTGGATTTCAGTTTGCGCAAAAGCGTTTCCAGCTTATCGGAAGCTTCGGGGTAAGTGACAATTTTGTAGTCAGTGATTTTTGCGAGGCTCGCTGCGCTCATTATCGCGTGCCCGAGCCCCCCCATGCCATCTACCAGGTGCAGCTTCATAGCATCTGAACCGGTGTACACATGTCCCTGTGCAATACTATCCACATCATCTCGCGTCAGCTTCCTGCCGGCAACTACATGATTCTTAAACAGACTGTAAATAGTATCGACAGAGCTTTGCATGCGCAGCGCTTCAGCAGGCGTAAGTGGCCGTGTTCCCGAAGGCACATCGGCATAAGGTGCATTCTTGACACCGTCGAAAGTTATGCCCAGCTTGTTTTTCATAAGCTTGTCAACATTGAACAACATGGAGAATACCCCAATGCTGCCTGTAATGGTATTGGGCAACGCAAAAATACTATCAGCCTTGCAGGAGATATAGTAACCGCCCGAAGCCGCGTAATCGCCCATAGAGACCACCAGGTGCTTCTTTTCTTTCAACAGCATCAACTCACGAAGAATAACATCCGATGCGAGTGCGCTGCCTCCCGGCGAGTTCACACGTAGTACTACTGCCTTCACTTTATCATCGTTCTTAACCTTCCTTATCTCTTCGCAAAAAGTCTTGGAGGCTATTTCATTTTCATTGTTTTGCTCGCCATCAACGATGCTCCCTTCAGCCACAAGAACAGCAATTCGGTTGTCGCTGCTCACGTCCTCAAATTTGTTGTTAGCAGCATAGTCATCTACCGAAATATACTTAATCGAATTACTGGCCTTGTTGTTTGTTTTACCCTTGGTCTTGGGCGCACTTTCGCCAAGGCCTGTCTTAGATTTTATGCGTTGCTCCACCTCATCCCAATACAGCAAACCGGCTACCATCTTATTCTTCAGAGCATCGGCCGGGAACTGTATGGTACCATCTATTGCAAGCTTATTTACTGCAGCTTTATCAATATGCATGTACTGTGCCGCAGCCCCCAGAAATTCATCCCAGATACCTGATTGCATTGCAGTTACCTGCAGCTTGTTTGGGTCGCTCATTTTGTCAGCCCTGAATGGTTCCGTGGCGCTTTTGAATTTGCCCGCATAAAATATCTCAGGCTGCAATTCCAGTTTTTCCAACGCCCCCTTAAAAAATGCCAATATAGTAGCAAGTCCCTTTAGTTCGATACCGCCAGCTGGGTTCAGGTAAATACTGTCAGCAGCAGTGCCTACAAAATATGCTCCCTGTGTTATGTCTTCACCATAGGCGTAAACAAACTTACCACTCTGCTTAAAATCGATCAATGACAACCTGAGCTGCTGCAGCGTCCCCCAGCCATTAGGTGCCGGACTCAATTTCAATAAAACGCCCTTGATAGCATTATCCTTCTTGGCGTGCGACAGTGCCTTACTGATATCAAAAAGTCCTGCCTTGTACGCACTCCCTTCAGTAAACATGGACAGCGAGTTCCTTTCACCAGTTTCGTGAATTTGCTTCGCCATGTCTATCACCAGCACATTACCACTTACTACTTTATCATCCTTGTCGGCAAATGACTTTGCCAGCGCAACGATCATGCCAATGGCCAGCCCGGTAATGATAACTCCTGCGACAATCATGGACAACAGGGAAGCGAAAAACATTTTGAAAAATTCTTTCATAAAAATTATATCTGAGTGATATTGTGGCTACAAAAATACTCATGCATTCGTTATAAATATTGTGAAAGTTGCGGGTATTCGGTGAAGCGTGGGTTTGGGTCGGTGAGTAGTTTCTTTTATTTGGTGGAATGTCATACAGACTGACTAAACCCTCACACTTTCCCAACTTCCTCCTATCTTTATCAAAACTAAAAGTAACCCATGAAGTCGAAAGTACTGCTTTGTCTATCCTTGCTCTATGCTGGCTTGTGCACCGCACAGCATGTCCCTTCTGACCTTGACAGGGGATGGATATATATGAATATTGACTCGTTGTACAAGGCCGCAACCGGTACAAAGTACATGCCGTTTGAGGTGACAACACTTGATGGAAAGAAATTCAACAATGCGAACTGCAAGGGCAAAGTAACTTTTGTCAACTTCTGGTTCGAGGGCTGTGGACCGTGCAGGGGTGAATTTGGCAAATTGAATGAGCTGTATGATAGCATTCAACACATATCAGGCTGCCAGCTGGTGGCCGTTACTTTCGATGACACCGCTACCCTCCCCGATTTTATACAGAAATTTAACCTCCGCTATCCCATAGCTACTGTTGGCGACCAAAGGGAGTCAAAAAGGCTCGACTACAACATGGGTTACCCCAATAGCATTATCCTGGACAAACAAGGGAAGATCGCATATATTGGCATGAAGGCCATCGGGGATGTGGAAGAGGCATACAAAGTACCACTAAAGAAACTACTGGGCATTATGCACGAATGCAGTAAAAAGAAGTAGCGTATTCCATAATCTTGACCCAAAACATAAAAGCCTCCATTTCGGAGGCTTTTATGTTTAACGAACTAAGAAATATTAATGTTGTACTGTAAGCTTCTGCGTATAGTTAATTGAAGCCGACTTGATCTTTAACAGATAAATACCGTTAGCAATACCCGGCATTACGATCTGTGCATTTCCGTTCGCTCCGTTGATGTTAAATGATGTTGAATAAACTTCACGGCCAGCCATGTCTGTAACAAAAACGTTCGCATTACCAGTTGCCGCATCTGTCCAGTTAATTTTAATGTCTCCGTTTGTTGGGTTAGGGAACACAGAAACACTTTCAACAGCACTCGGGGTTGGAACTACTGTTGTGATCACTGGCTTGATGGTATGCGAGGTAGTGTACTCCTTAAAGTTAATACCTGTGATAGTTTCATGAGAAGTAGTCAAAGTAAGCACCGGAGATTGATAAGTTGTATCAACGATTTTCTCAGGGTAAACGGTGTAGGAGCCATTAGCAATACCTGTGAAAGAATAGGCACCTGTAGCGTCGGTGTAAGCAAAAGACACCAAACCAGATGCTGTATTTTTCAGGTAAACCAGCATATGAACAGCTGGGATATCACCGCTGGTGCCCTTGCCTGCACCCGAAGAAATAAGTCCGCCAATGAAACCAGGACCAGAAGTAACTGTGCCATAGGCCATATTGATGTGTAATGAATCACCACCGCCTGCTGTATGCGTAACTGTTGTTGCACCACCCCATGTTGGACTTGATGCACCATAGGTTGGCACATAACCGCTTGCGCCGGGTGTTGAACTGGTAATATCAAGCGACTGAGCTTTTACCAGGTAGCTACCTGTGCCCATTCCGTTGAATTCGTAATATGGACTAAGGCTGTCCATGCAGGTTGTTACAGAGTCTATCGCGGTAAGTGTACCTGCTGAAACATTATGATAGATCAGCCAAACAAACAGGCTTGTAGTATCCGGCGCAGTGGAGCTGTAGGAAATGTGTCCGTAAATTTTGTCGATAGTAACCGTGGCAGTAGAAGAGTTTGCACTCATACTGCTGCTGCCGCAAGAAACAACACACCTGTAGTCTGTTGATACAGAAGGCGAAGCAAGCGTTTCAGTGGCATTGGTTGCACCGGAAATGTTGGTCCATGTAGACGCACCTGCTGGCGAAGACTGCCACTGCAACGAAATACCTGAGCCTGTAGTGTATCCTGTAACTGCAAGGTTCACCATTGAATAGGCGCAAGATGCAGCAGAGGTTGAAGCACTGGCAGTACCTCCCGTTGGAGTTCCTGAACAACCTGATGAAGATCCTCCCGAAATAACTATCGAATAATCACGGCCTTCACCGTAAGCATAGCCTGACATGCAGGGATCAATTGATGGGTAAGTAGGGCCCATTCCGCTATAGTTAACTACTACACGCATTCTGTAAGTACCCGAGGTCGCTGAAGATGGCATATAAATCCCATATGTATTTCCGGTTCCGGCATATGTAAACGAATTCAGACCGCCAACTGATTCAGTGGACTGGAACGTACCATCATTATTGAAGTCGATCCAGGTCTGGCAGTTCATGTTATAACTTGCGCCGGTATTAATTGTAGCTGTATAAGACCCTGAAGGCGCCAAAGTACAGGACATTGAGGTGTTGTTCATATAGCCGCTGCCTGTACAAGACATGGTATCATAAATAGCTCCTGATGAACCCGCTAAATGAAACTCAGTTATGCTCATCATATATGCCGAACAACTAGATGAGGCATAAGTAGGTGCCGGTGTGCAATAGGTTTGGGCTTCAGCAACTGCTGCAAAACACAACAAAGTGAATAGCGTAATGATTTTTTTCATAAGATGTTGATTTTATTTTACACCTAAATGTATAGAGAATTCCGCGAATTAAGAACAGTTTTTTTAAAAAAAATCGCCCTTCAATTGACTCAAAATGAGACAAACAAATAAAAATTAACTAATAGTTATTAATCACCACATCAAAGAAAATTGGAGTGCTGATTTCTAGAATTTAGTCAGCTTTTTTGTCATGTCAATTGCATCACCATTTAGCCGGAGTAAGTACATACCGCTTGAAAAAGCACTAAGGTCTACTGTCGTTTTAAAACCACCTGCTTGTGGCATAATTTGCTGCACCCTTAGGACTTTCCCGGCAATATCTGTCAACGTAAGTGTGCATCGGGCATTGCCGGCACCACTACCTTCTATACTTACTAATTCGCTAGCAGGGTTTGGAAAGACGATAAATTCCGGACGGCTTCCCGCCAGGTCAGGTACCTCCAGCTTGCAACCGGCCATAGTTAATGCTTTTTCCAACACATAATCCCGCTTGTCCTTGATGCCATTACGTGTAATTTCAACAATGGAGTCCGGCACAATACCCAATCTCTGTGCATTGGTACCATCGGGAAAATAGATGCCAATGGTAGAAAAACCTGTTTGTATATCCTGGGTAAGATCCCAATAACTGATATTACCATCTGCGCCGGCTGTCTGGGTGCCTACTTTAACCACATTGGGCATTGCTTCAAAAATCATACAGCTGTATTCGGCCTGGCTCTGAGTTTCTTCATTGATCAGCAAAATGATCTTACCCATGTAAGGAGTTGGGTTAGCCATATTCCCCAGAGAATCACGATACCAATAAAAGGTACCAGGGTAGGTAACATCGGGTGCCAGGTCATTGGAAAAGTTCCGGCGATTCGGGTATATGAGGTCAGCTATGCTCCAGGCGGTTCCATTTGGGTAGTTCCTGATATCAAATATGATTGTGCTTTTCGATTGCAGGTCACTGTACATCTGTGCAACATTGGAGTCTTTAATATTGCCCATATTCACATAACCAATGTCACATTGCATGGTTGTCCAGAATATGCTGTTTAATGAATCGTTGGGGTAATAATTGCCATAAAAGAATGGTTGGCTAGAGTAAGGGTTGACATTTGCAGCAACACCGAAATTGTGATATGTCCCACTACCATCTTCAACAGTCAGATGTACAACTGTGGAAGGGTTATCCCTGCTTAAAATAGCCTGAGACATAAATCGCCTGAACACCGCATCATTTCCGGCAGAAATATATGGACGCAGACTATCTTCCCAGTCATGCGTACTCATTCCATCTACAGTGACCAACGCATCTCCCGGGTTGATACCGGAAACCTGTGATTTTATTACTACATATTGACCTTCAGTATACCTGAGTCTGATCATTGGGGAATACCAGCCTGGAGGTTGGAAATAATGCTGACTCCACGTAAGCCCTTCAGTATGGGCATCATTGAGTTCGGAAGTCAGCCTTTCCAACGCAAAATACAATGCCTTGGGATTGGCCGCATCAGCCACCTGAAGGCAATAATGATAGAGCGTTGAGTCCCATGGATGAGCAATAATATGGTTATTCGGACTAAAATAGTTGACGACATTCCAGTACTTGAACAGGAGCAATAATTTGTGATCCCTATCTGGGAAGGATGTCGCCGTATTTACGTCTAACTGAGGATTGTCGTGAGGGAACACCAGCCAACCACCATACGAAGTAGTGTAGTCATTGTCCTTAACCCAGCATTCGGCGTGCGGCCTGAAATTGTTTTTAATGGTGTCCAGCACCGTCCTGATATCAGCCCTCAGCGTCGCGCTGTCATTGATCCAACCAAAATTGAGATTTCTTCTTTGGTCTGGAGGCAACACTGCAGGGGGAGGCGTGGTAGCCAATGTCATGGGGCCGGCGGCCTGCAACATCGTATCAAGCCAATCATTAAAACCGGTTACGGTTGTCGCACTATCAATTCCTGGCAAAACGCTCACCAGCACACTGTCCCAATTGATGCTGCAGGTTGAGACTCCCGAATGATAGTATTTTACAAAACCGAATACTTTACAAGTATAGAAATATTTTTGCTCCCTGGTGAGGCCCTGGGAAAATGCCTGACTGAAAGTCATGCACAATAGCGCCATTAGTATAGCCCTCTTCATGTGTAGTAATTTTTTTGAGTTGTCCAGGCACACGGTTACCTTCCTAATAAAATTAGTAACTATATAGACGTAAAACTATGTAATAAGCTTTGGTTGTAAAAAAAATAATAGACTTTTCTTGCGGAAACAAAATTAGAGATGAGAAAACGGCACTTGAAGAGTGTTAGAAATTGCCGGACACCAGTTGTCCCAGATAATCAACCGCTTTTAGCATACGGCTACCATACCAGCTAAACATTTCACCATCAACCAACATCACCGTAGCACGAGGCAGGACAGTTTGAATTTCCGCGATATGGGCATCTTTAAAAGGATATGGCTCAGAAGACAGCAGGATGAGGTCGGGGTCCTCTTTCAGAAGATCGGCAAGCTCAATTTCCGGATAGCGTTTTCTATCGGCTAATACATTCTCCCACCCCATCTGCGCGATCATATCGCTGATGAAGGTATCTCCGCCGGCACACATCCATGGCTTACGCCAGATGAAATAGGCGACCCTGAGCGTGCATGTACTTTTGGTGAGGCTCTTAAACCCTGATTGTATTGCGCTAATAAGCTGATCCGATTGCGCAGCACGTCCGGTGATCGCCCCAACTTCCCGTATCATTGTGAGGCCCTCATCTACTGTCCGGATATCGCTGATCCAAACAGGAAATAAGGTTGAAAGCTCTTCGATTTGTTCACGGGTGTTTTCTTCTTTATTGGCAAGAATAAGATCTGGTTGTAGTGACTTGACGATATCTATATGAACAGTCTTGGTGCCGCCAACACGCTTCTTGCTCCTGAACCATTCATTGGGATGAATGCAGAACTTAGTTATACCTACTACCTCATCCCCCAATCCCAGGTCAAATAACAATTCAGTTTGTGATGGGACCAACGAAATGATTCGTTTAGGAGCAATGCTCACTTCAATTTGTCTTCCGGTCATGTCGGTAACCGAATGCAGCATCACTTGAAGCGTTTAAAGTAGAACATGATGAAAAAGCAAAACAGAATATCGATAAGGAATAATGAGCTCATGTACATCGCCCTGTCGTAATGCGACTTAAATGAAAGATACATGATAATATTTATCACGGTCAGCCCGATATAACCAAATGCACCCCATTTCTTCTGGTCACTAACACCAATCCAGAATGCTGTATAGCCAATCATCCAAATCACATTGAGGCCCATACCAATCGTTGGTTGCTGTACACAACTCCAGACGGCACCCAGCAACCACAAAATATGAAACAACACCACCGATGGAAAAAGCACCGGTGGCTGTGTAGTAATGTCTTTCAGAAACGTTTTGAGATCGCGCAATGGATATTGGTTATTGTGAAGTTTTATTTGGCAGAGAGTAATTAGGATCAAAAAATAGTGTCAACATTATTTGAAGATTTGACAACTTTTAAAAAGTTGTCAAATCCCACATCATTCAGCCATTGAGCAATTAAGCCATCCAGCCATTAATAATAACTATCCTTTCGAAAATGCATTCAGAATATCGTACTTCGTCAATATATTAAACTGTCCACTTTCGTCACGGGTAAGTACCGCACCATTATCCTTATTGATAAAATGAGTGAGGCGTTCCAGCGGAGTGTCCATATCAACAACAGGCAGTTCTTTTTCCATAACATCACCCACTAACTGGTCGCGAACGTCAGCTATTTCAATCAGTTTCTTGAATAAACCTGCCTGTGTAACCGAGCCGGTCATTTCGTTATTCATCAT
>CANCOG010000178.1 GCA_947379685.1 Flavipsychrobacter stenotrophus
GTAACCGAACCGCTTTCCGGAGCCATGAAACATTCCGAAATAAGGCCCGATGTGATGCATTCTGACCACTGCCCTGTGTATCTGGAAATTGCCTGATTTACTAAAATGCAAATATGAAAGGGTTCCATAAATTCGGTGAGAATCAACAACCTGGTGGCTTATTGACCATTATATTTACATTGTTTTGGTCAAATCTTTGCTATTGTCAGGACTCCAATAGGGTCGTAGGATGTATCAAAACAGTATTTATCGAGCCAATTTCCCTCGTTGACCTTGTCAACAGCCCATGTATAAAATTGGGAATAGAATATGTATGGATAAAAAACATCTCGGTTATGACCGTCATCGGTTATTACCCGGCAAGTGGTTATTTTCTGAAAGGAGCCTTTAAAAAATATAAAGTAGCAAAAAAGGACGCTGCACCGTTTCATGAATTTACATTCTTCTATAAAAACGAATCTTATCCCATCGCAGATAATATTCGTGTAATGGATACTATGAAAGGCTATCCCGTAGAAGGAAAGTCATCCGACTACACCATCTTCAAAAGCGTTTGGGGGCTAAACGTTGAATGGGGTGAGTCGTATACCCGAAGGCATTGGGTTTACGAATGGTTTGCGGGGCTTGGAGTCCGGCTGAAGTTCAGCAAGGCTTCAATAAGTCCTGATCAGCAAAAAAATCTATACCACTTCAGGGAATCTACAATTGAGAATACTACTCAGCTACAATTAACCAATACATTCATGCCTTCTATTTCTGCAGGTGTCCGGTTAGGTTATTCAATAAAAACAAAAAAATGACCGATTTTAATGCGGGTTCCTGTAATTAAAAAAGTCTCTCATTTTTTTGCGCAAGCAAATGCTTGCATGTATATTTGCGCAAGCAAGTACTTGCATAATTGATAATCATGGAAACAAGAAGGGATGTCTTTCAGGCGATCGCCGACCCTACCCGCAGGGACATTATTAATATGATCGCGCACAAATCATTGAATTTAAATGCAATTGCTGACCAATTCGATGTAAGCAGACAGGCAATTTCATTACATATCAGAATACTTGTTGAGTGTGGCCTGATAGAAATAAAAAAGCAAGGCAGGGAACGAATTTGTGAGGCCAGACTTCAAAAACTGGCAGAAGTACAGCGATTCATCCAACAATACGAAGTCTTCTGGAATAACAAACTGGATGCGCTTGGCGAGTTCCTTGACCGAAAAAACACATCAATTTCCTAACATAAAACATAAATTATTATGGACACAACACCATTTGTAATCGAACGGTCCTACAATGCATCGGCAGCAAAGGTTTGGAATGCAATTACCAACAAAAATGAAATGAAGCAATGGTACTTTGACTTGCCTGAATTTAAGGCTGAAGTCGGCTGTACATTCAGTTTTTTGGGCGGCAAAGACCCTGAAAACCCTTATACACACTTGTGCGAGGTAACGGAAGTTATTGCTGGCAAGAAGATAACCTATAGCTGGCGCTACAAGGGATATGAAGGTATTTCCTACGTCTCCTTTGAACTGTTTGAACTGGGCGACCAAACAAAACTGGTACTCACACACGCAGGACTCGAAACATTCCCAGCCAGCAACCCAGATCTTGCCAGGCTTAATTTTGCAATGGGATGGACCAGCCTGATAGGAGATTCGCTTACTGGATACCTGGAAAAACAGTAATTTCATGCTATGGAAAAACCTACAGATAAACAAATTACTGAAGGGGAAATAGCCTCATACTGGATGGATAACGGTATTTTAGTCTCGTTATCCAAGAACCCAAAGCGGACGGTAGAAAACATAAAAGGGAACATTGAACTGGTTAAAAAAATTACTGGTAACCAAGTCGTTCCATTGCTCATCTATTTATGCGACTCGCCAGTACCAGATAAAGCTACCCGAAAGTATGTCGCAGAGGTCCTCCCTACGGTATACAAAGCTATGGCTATGGTTTCGAAACCCGGGCTTTCAACGTTTATTATGAATTTCCTTTTCCGTTTCAAACCTCCAGCTATTCCTATGAAATCATTTACCGATGACAGGCAAGCAAGAGATTGGCTGCAACAGTTTTTATAACTAAACGACCTTTTCTTGCTTCAGGACAATCCATTTTGACACGGCATAGCATCAAATAAATTCCCGGCTCGTAAAATACCAATTGGTATTTTACGAGCTTTTCCCCTAAGAACACCTTATGTTTACGAAATAGCATTTAAATTACGGGGTATTTACAACATTATCACCTTGAGCCAGTCCATTCACCTCATTTCATTTGACATACCCTACCCTGCAGACTATGGCGGGGCAATCGACGTATATTATAAGGTGAGGGCACTCAAAAATGCAGGCTGCAAGGTCTACCTGCACTGCTATGCATATGGCAGGAAGGAAGCCCCTGAGTTGGAGCAATATTGTGAGCAGGTTTGGTATTATCCGCGAATAACCGGTGCAAAAGGTTTTTCGCTGTCCCTGCCGTACATTGTTTCATCCCGTAAGTCTGAATTATTATTGCAGCGCCTGAAAGAAACCGATGCACATATACTTATGGAAGGAATGCACACAAGTTATTTTCTCTCCCACGCGGCCCTTGCAGGCAGATTTAAGGCCCTACGTATACACAATATCGAGTATGATTATTACAAATTAATGAGCCACAAGGAACCATCGATTTTCAAAAAAACCTATTTTAAAACTGAGGCGCGGTTACTAAGGAAATACGAGCATAAACTAGAACCGGCTCAGGCGTTTTTTGCATTGTCTCAGGAAGACTATAACTATTTCAAAGTGCTATACCCCCACGCTACTCATGCCTTTATTCCTCCCTTTCACCAGTACGATTCAGTAAGTTCCCTCGAGGGTTCAGGTGATTACTGTCTGTATCACGGTAACTTGTCGCACCCCGAAAACAGAGAAGCAGCATTGTTTCTACTAAAAAAGGTATTTCCATTTGTAAAGGCAAGACTCATTTTGGCTGGCAAAAATCCAACGAAAGATATTGTTGCTGCTTGCAAGAAGCTGGATAATTGTGAACTGATAACTAATCCTGATAGCAGCAAAATGGATGATCTGGTAACGCATGCCCATATACACGTGCTGCCAACTTTCCAGCAAAGTGGAATGAAATTAAAATTACTTACTTCGTTATTCGGTGGCCGGCACGTTTTGGTCAACACACCAATGCTGCATGGCACTGGCCTCCATGCTGAGAATTGCAATATTGCAAATTCTGATGCGGATTTTATTAAAGCCATAAACGTTCTGATGGCCCAGCCATTTACAAGTGAGGCTATAGAACAACGTAGAAATGCGCTGATGATCTATGACAATAATGTGAACGCCAGGAAGCTATTGGAATACTTCAAATAATAAAAAATCGAAAGGCTCCAGGATCAATCGAGACCCAATTCGTAAGTACAGTAAACCTTTAATAGGCTGGATTATTTTAGGAAATTATGAGAAAAAACACACGCTGACGGTAATAATTAAAAATTTTTGACGTTTTTTACTTTTGAATTTTTACTTTTGGACCCACATTATGCTCAACGGCAAAAAAATTGTAGTAGTACTTCCCGCATACAATGCGGCACTAACTCTTGAACGCACTTATAAAGAGATACCATTTGATATCGTAGATGATGTCGTACTTGTTGACGACAACAGCCGCGATGGCACTGTAGATGAAGGCAAGAAGCTTGGGATAAGACATATCATCATGCACGAGGTAAACAAAGGCTATGGCGGCAACCAAAAAAGTTGTTACCGAAAGGCTATGGAACTCGGTGCTGATATAGTGATCATGCTACACCCCGATTACCAGTACACCCCGAAACTGATCATGGCCATGTCTTCTATCATCGCCAATGACCTCTATCCCGTTGTGTTGGCTTCCAGAATTTTAGGTATGGGAGCACTACGTGGTGGCATGCCCATGTATAAATATATTTTCAATCGGTTCCTTACCTTGTTTGAAAATATTATGATCGGCCAGAAATTGAGTGAATACCACACGGGGTACAGGGCATTTAGGTCTGATGTCATCAGTTCAATTGATTTCACTAATAACAGCGACGATTTCGTTTTTGATAATGAAATGATCTCTCAAATTTTTATGAACGGGTACGAGATTGCTGAAGTTACCTGCCCAACCAAGTACTTTGAAGAAGCATCAAGTATCAACTTCTCCCGCAGTATGAAATATGGCCGTGGCGTGTTACGCGTATCCATGGTGCACCGATTGCACAAGTGGGGACTTATCAAGGGCAATTTGTACGGAAAAGTAAAATAGAATATTAAAAATGCAAATAGCCGTTAAATTATAAAAGCCCCATGCGGGGCTTTTATAATTTAACGAAATCATTCAAATCAATCAATTTGTCGCCATGACAATAGCAACCTAAAATCAGCCTAAAGATCAACCATTCTCAATTTTTCAAGTAACACATTTAACTGTTCGGCCTCTACTTCACTGAGCCCAAGAATTGAACTATTTACATTATCGATAATTAAGCTAGCTTCCGCGAGTTGCTTAATTCCCTTGTCTGTAAGTGCAATAAGCGTTTCTCGCTTATCTTCCTTAGAGATACTACGCACTACTAATTTTTTGGTGATCAACCTGTCTATAATTCGTGGCACATTGGAACTTTTCTCAATCATCCTGCCGCTTATGTCTTTTACACAAAGTTGTTCTGGGTGCTTCCCTTTCAGAATACGTAGAACATTAAATTGTTCTGCAGTCAAACCATGTTCCTTTATAGCCAGGCTAAAGTGGGTTTTCATCCAGTAAGCACTATACAAAAGATTAAGAGTAGCCTTGTGTTGCTCGTTTTTGAATTTCGTTGTTTGCAAAATATCCTGTATACTCTTACCCATTCTGCAAAAGTAGGTATAGCCAATTAATCAGGCAATAAGATTTAGTTATAAAATTCTCAATAATTGTGCCATTGAATAAGTTCCTTTACTTCAATCTTGCTGTTTTTAAGGATCATATTATCTAATTCTACGTAAAACGGCCAATCAAAATAAAGAAATGCCTGAGGATTGATAGGTAGAATCGAAAGAAAAACCTAAACTTCCTACATTATCTCAATTCTTTAAAGACATTGTACCGCTTGCAACAATTGAGCCATTAAAAATGTTATCTTTGCGCCCTCGAAACATATATGCAAAACATTCGCAATTTCTGTATCATAGCTCATATCGACCACGGCAAGAGTACCCTGGCCGACCGTCTTTTGGAATTCACCAAAACCATCTCATCCCGTGACATGCAGGCACAGGTGCTTGATGACATGGACCTCGAACGTGAGAAAGGTATTACCATCAAGAGTCACGCCATCCAGATGGATTATGAATGGAAAGGTCAGAAGTATGTGCTTAACCTCATTGATACTCCCGGACACGTTGACTTTTCTTACGAAGTTTCGCGTGCACTTGCTGCATGTGAGGGTGCGTTGTTACTCGTAGATGCTTCTCAGGGCATACAGGCACAAACTATCTCGAACCTATACCTGGCATTAGACAATGACCTGACCATTATACCTGTTATGAACAAGGTGGACATGGAAAGTGCCATGATCCCTGAAGTTACTGACCAGATTGTAGAACTCATTGGCTGTAAACCGGAAGAGATCATTCACGCTAGTGGCAAGACGGGCATTGGCATTGAAGAAATACTGGATGCCATTATTAACCGTTTGCCGGCACCGAAGGGTGATCCGACCGCTCCTCTACAGGCCGTGATATTCGATAGCGTGTTCAACCCCTTCAGGGGCATCATTGCTTACTTCAGGGTATTCAATGGTACTCTGCGTAAAAACGACAAGATCCGTTTCATTCATACCGATGCTGAATATAATGCCGACGAAGTTGGTGTTATGAAATTGACCCTTACGCCAAAGGCTGAAGTTAGTGTGGGTAATGTAGGATATATCATTACAGGTATTAAAAATGCAAGGGAAGTTAAAGTTGGTGACACAATCACTACTATTTCCAACCCTACTACTGACGTTGTCAGGGGTTTCCAGGAAGTTAAGCCAATGGTATTTGCGGGTATTTTCCCGGTTGAAACGGACGATTTTGAAGATCTCCGCGACTGCATGGAGAAACTACAATTGAATGACGCGTCACTTACTTACGAGCCTGAAACATCTCAGGCCCTGGGTTTTGGATTCCGTTGCGGATTCCTGGGAATGCTGCATATGGAAATCATTCAGGAACGCCTGGAACGCGAGTTTAACCAAACTGTAATTACAACTGTTCCGAACGTTAGTTTCCATGCCTATAAGACGAGAGATAAAGAAAAAATGATCATCGTCAATAACCCCAGCGAAATGCCGGAACCTAGCAGCATCGACCGGATCATGGAACCATTCATACGCGCTCAGATCATTACCCTGCCCGATTATATTGGTAATATCATGAGCCTTTGCCTTGGCAAACGTGGTTTACTCATTAACCAGCATTACCTCACTCCTACCCGTATTGAGCTGATATTTGAAATGCCGTTAACCGAGATTGTGTTTGATTTCTATGATAAATTGAAATCATGTACCCGCGGTTATGCATCATTTGACTATAACCCGATTGATTACAGGGAAAGTGACATCGCCAAGATGGACATTCTGCTGAATGGTGATCCTTTGGATGCATTGAGTGCATTGATTCACCGGAGCCGTGCAAACGATTTCGGTCGTAAGCTTTGTTCTAAATTAAAAGACCTTTTACCGAAACAACAGTTCGTTATTGCTATACAGGCTGCAATTGGTGCCAAAATCGTTGCGCGTGAAACTATTTCTGCAATGCGTAAAGACGTTACCGCAAAATGTTATGGTGGTGATATTTCGCGTAAACGTAAGCTCCTTGAGAAGCAGAAAGAAGGAAAGAAACGTATGCGCCAGTTCGGCAGCGTAGACGTACCTCAGGAAGCGTTCCTGGCGGTCTTGAAACTAGACGAGTAAAACTATTTATAATTGATTGAAATCAGAACGCCCTTTCAGTAATTTGGAAGGGCGTTTTACTTTTGGTATCACCAATGGATTCATTTAAAATTCGTAAACGGACAAATGTAAAAAGCCTGGCATCCGTTAAGGAATGCCAGGCTTTATTATGAAATTCATTCGATATATTCTTTACCTGCGCCCACCGTGGCCGCCGCCACCTGCATGTCCGCCACCGCCGCTTCTGGCACCACCGCCGCCAGAACTATGGCTGCCACCGGAACTATGACCTCCTCCTGAATTATAATTACCGCCACCTGAGTTACGACTTCCACCCCCAGAGAAGCTGCGGCCGCCACCCGAATTATTTGAAGGACTTGCACCATTCCTGCTGCCGCCCCCGAAAAAGCCACGTGCACCACCGACATTACCTCCACCAGCATTGCTTCTGCCACCAGAGTAATTTCTATCTCCACCACCAGATCTTGCGCCTTCGGCCCTTCCGCCGTTATTGTCCCGGCCACCACCGTTGCCAAAGAACCTCGAAATGCCGCGAGGTTCGCCACCCCGTTGCTGCCCCGGACTACCGGCTCTCGTTCCTCCATTGTTAAACTGGCCGCCACGATCGTTTTGAACAGCACCTCTGGTATTGTTATTTCCAGCCAGTGTATTCCTGAAGTTACCGTTAAATGCAGTGGGTCGTACTCCACTACCGCCAGCTATTGGCCTCAAGCCACTGCCTGAGCCACGTGTTGATGAACCACCATACGTTTGGCGAGGCGTAAATCCTCCCTTATAGCCACCTGCATAACCATCGTGGTATCCGCGGTTGTACCCGGAAGAATAATATCTGTTCCAATAACCACCGTAGCCATACCCCCAGTTAACACCGCAGCCAGAATAACCCCAGTAGCCACCCCATGCAGAGTAACCATACCAGCTATTAAATCCCCAATAGGAATTCCAGCAAGGGCCTATGCCAACTGCGATGCCAAAATGTGGGCGCCATGGGTTGTAACCCCAAAAAGGATCTACCCAGAAAGGATCGTACCAATATGGGTTGTAGAACATGCTGTAATACCCCATATTATAAAAAGGGTAATTGAAGCGATTTATTCTTGAACTATAGGAAGACTCATCCTCATCTATATAATCATCGGGGTTGTCGTAGCTCTGGTACACATCGCTACCAGCACCGCCATTTACTTGTCCAAAATTGTTACCGGAATTGCTATAGTCATTATCCGACGAATTGCGATGCCGCCTGTAACTATTATTATTTCCGGAACTATCAGTCCCGCCTGAGTTTCTATGCTCAGCACCTGTAGCATAAATATCGTCGACCTGGGCAACGGCCAATTGGCTAACCCCAAGTAACATGCAACCCGCAATCAGAAAACGTTTCATTTTGAAGTGTATTTAGGCAAAAAGCTATAGTGAAATTAGTACTTTTGCATGATTTCACCAAAATAGAGACTGCTAAAAGCGTGCCAGGTTTATTATGTCAAAGATTTTAACAAACAGAGCGGACGATTATGCCCAGTGGTATACCGACTTAATATTGAAAGGTGGGCTGGCCGACTATTCGGCTGTAAAAGGCTGCATGGTTATTAAGCCCCACGGATATGCCCTTTGGGAACATATGCGCGACGAATTAGATAAAAGATTCAAGGAAACAGGCCATCAGAACGCCTACTTCCCCTTATTCGTGCCCAAGAGTCTGTTTGAAGCTGAAGAAAAAAATGCAGAAGGATTCGCTAAGGAATGTGCTGTTGTAACCCACTACAGGCTTAAAGCCGACCCGAAAAACCCGGGGAAACTAATAGTAGACCCTGAGGCGAAACTGGAAGAAGAACTCGTGGTAAGACCTACGAGTGAAGCTATAATCTGGAACACCTACAAAGGATGGATTCAGAGCTACAGAGATCTTCCTCTGCTCATTAACCAATGGGCTAATGTTGTTCGATGGGAAATGCGCACCCGTCTGTTCCTGCGCACGACTGAATTCCTGTGGCAAGAAGGCCATACCGCACACGCCACAAAGGAAGAAGCCATAATTGAAACCGAAAAGATGCTGGAGGTATACGCCACGTTTGCAGAAGAATTCATGGCATTGCCGGTAATACGCGGACTTAAGAC
>CANCOG010000179.1 GCA_947379685.1 Flavipsychrobacter stenotrophus
CGTATGGCCTGTATCGAGCCCCTGCACATAATACATTCCCTTTACAGTGATGGTAAAGTTGCGGCAAGGTTGATAACGTATAATCCCTATTGATTTCACAAAACCTGCACCCAATGGATCGGCCAGTGGTTGGTTATAATTGGTATAATTATCCAGCGTATCTTGCGAAGTGTAGGTATAAGGGCGAACTGCGTCAATTTCACCTTGAAGATCCAGGTTCTTTATACCCAGGGCATCGAAATATTTGGCACCAGCCTGTATACCCCATTTATTGCCATACCAGCCCTTATTGCTGAAAAACTCCGAGGACCTGAACTCGTTGAGCATAATTTGTCCGTAAAACTGCAAGTGTTTGGCAACAATTGCCTTCCCGTAAAATCCAAGTAAAGATTTATCGCCCCCTCCGTTAAAACCGTTAAGTGACAACGTAAATGCAACGGGGTTGAGATAGGAAATTTCATACACATTAGGTCGGTCGAATACTACACTTTCGAAGAAACCGATATTGAGCCAGCGGGTTGCATTCATTGAAATAGAATGCATTGTTGTAAATTTATGCGGATAAACCGTATCGCCTCCCTTCTTAAATTGACCAGTCAATTCCATGTAAATGGTCTCATAATTGATCTTCCATACCCTTGCACGTAACTTCAGGAAGGGAGTATTTGACGAAAAATCGCTGAGGAAGAGACTGCTTACACCATCACCCACAAACTGCTTTCCAGAACCAAAGGTGATGTTCACCTTATCCTTGATTGCCGCAAAATCGATATAGCCACTTGCAGTTATGTAACCAAAACTACCGTTTCGCCCTTTTGGAGCGAGCTGATAATCTGCCCCAGGCAAACCAATACGGCCATTGTCTCTCTCTGTATAATTATAAACATAAGCGGGCAATTTTTCAGTAACATCCGTCAACGTGGTATAAAACCCGATTTTCTTGCCAATCCATCCCCTCAGCTCCATATCATTGGCTTTATAAAGCAATGAACTCGAAGTGCCTTTTACTACCGGGTCATTATGCTCAGCAGTAGACATTATATTGAGTACAGGATTGATAGCCACAAAAAAGTCCTTGGTTTTTATAAAAGCCATATTATACTGATTCTTATAAAAGGTATTGAACCACGGGTGCTTAGATGGAATCTCCGCGTTTTCCTGAGAAGACCACTCGCCATTCTCCGAAGTTAACTGGCGCATATTATACAAGTCTATTCGGCTATAGCTGGAACTATCAGTAGAATCAATCATACCTGCCACCAGCTTATCGATATATTGAGCCGCGTTCTTTCTCGACTCTCCTTTATCGTTTAAACGCAGGCTATCTGACAGCCTGCCTCTGCGAGTCTCTAATCTATCCAGCAGCAAATAATCATCGGACCCGATAGGCAGGTAGGTATTTTGGGCAATGCTACAAAGGGAAAAGAGGACAAAAGTTAAAACTAAGCAGGCTTTTTTATGCATAAAGGCGAATTGTCAGATATGTTAATGGTAAATTTGCAAACAAAAATAAGCTTTTTGTTAAAGGCGCAATGCAATAATATGAACGCGATACTGATAAAAAATATCAATGTGGTCAATGAAGGCCAATGTACCATTTCCGATGTGTGGGTAAAAGATGGCATTATCGAAAAGATTGCCGGCGACATTCAGCCCTCCGGGAATTACCGGGAAATAAACGGTGAAGGTTTGCATTTGCTGCCGGGAGTTATCGACGACCAGGTGCATTTTCGCGAACCAGGCCTTACACATAAAGCCAACATAGGCACTGAAGCAGCAGCGGCTGTTGCCGGAGGTGTTACCTCCTTTATGGAAATGCCCAACACGAACCCTCCGGCCATCACCCAACAATTGCTGGAAGACAAATATGCCATTGGCGCAGCGACATCGGTAGCCAATTATTCCTTCTTCATGGGCGTATCTAATACCAATGCCGATGAAGCGCTGCGCACCAATGCTAAGAAAGATATTGTTTGTGGTATAAAAATATTCATGGGTTCCAGTACAGGTGATATGCTCGTTGATAACTACCTCACGCTCAGCAAAATATTCTCAGAATCTGAAGTGTTAATAGCCACTCATTGCGAGAATGAAGGCATTATAACTGCCAATAAGGCCAAGTACCCCGATGCAGCGGATGCATCATTCCATCCGCTCATCCGCAATGAAGAAGCTTGTTTTGAAAGCTCCTTTTCTGCGGTTCAACTTGCCAAGAAGTACAACACAAGGTTACATATTTTGCATATCTCGACTGCAAAAGAGTTGCAGCTATTCACTAATTTCTTCCCGCTTACTGAAAAACGGATCACATCGGAAGTATGTGTACACCACCTGCACTTTACGGCCGATGATTACGGGCAATACGGTAACCTGATAAAATGCAACCCCGCTATTAAAGCCAAGGAAAATAAGGCAGCACTTTGGGAGGCCTTACTCGACGACCGCCTGGACATTATTGCCACCGACCACGCCCCACATACCTGGGAAGAAAAGCAACTGCCTTATCAGCAAGCCCCTTCCGGTGTACCCCTGGTACAACATTCGCTTCCACTGATGTTACAATATGTAAGTGAAGGAAAAATATCGATTGAAAAAATGGTTGAAAAAATGTGCCATGCTCCAGCACAGTGTTTCCAGATATCGAAACGCGGTTATATAAGGGAAGGCTATTTCGCTGATCTGGTTTTGGTGAAATTGAATAAACCGTATAATGTAACCAAGGGGAATATTCTGTATAAATGCGGCTGGTCTCCGTTCGAAGGACACACCTTCCCTTCAACAATCGAAACCACAATTGTAAATGGCAATGTCGTTTATGAAAATGGTGTCGTAAATAACACAATTAAAGGTGCGAGATTGCTGTTTGAAAGGGGGTAACCCACGGTTATCATGGGAATGCCAGCGTTTGTGCTTGGATTCGAAAAATTATTAGTTATTCCTTTCTTTATAAATGATCGCGACAAGGAAGAAATAGAGCACCTGAACCGGGCATTAATTCCGAGCCTGAATGAGAATTAATATTGGTATTAGTGGAAAGGTCACCGCATTTTATTACTTTTCGCGGTCTTTAACTGAAAGTTGAATAATGTACAAGATCACCGCTGTAATTATATGCTTGATTACCTTTTGGTCTTGTAGTAACCGGACGGAACACATTGAAGAATTAAACTACTATTCGGTGATCAATTCGAATATGGGCAACCTTTTGGGGGAACCAGACAGCATTCTTTCCCAAATGATCGACTTTGAAGATTCGGCGCTGATCAATGGGCTCCCTGAAGAAAATACGATGATGTCCAATATGCTCAGCGCTGAACTCGTAAATACTACCAAAGATCTTAGCCGTAAAATAGACTCGATCAAAGTACTTGCAGACATAAATGACGATCTCAACCTTAAGATAAAAGCAATAATACTACTACAGGACATGAAAACCATGCACGAGCATAGTTTTCTGCGCATCCTCAGGCAACTAAAACCCAACCCTGACCTAACCGATACATCGGAGGTTCATGCTATGCGCCAGCTGCTACCCAAACTCCTGACAGAACAACATTCGTTCGAAAATGACCTCCGGCTCTTTCGAGAAAAACATAATATTACTGATGAAGAGGTGAGTAAATTGATGAAGTGATCCCTCTACCCATAAATCAAAACCTCACACTTCCCCTCACTATCCTTACACGCCCGGTACATACCATCACTGTTAAAGGACATTTCAATGTTGCCGTCTTTATCGATGGCAATAAGACCACCTTCTCCACCTATTTTTACAAGTTTATCCTTAACTACCAGATCGCAGGCGTCCTTTAGCGAAAGTCCTTTGTAGTCTATCAGGCAGGAAATATCATAGGCTACTACTGAGCGAATAAATAATTCACCCACACCTGTGCAGGATATAGCGCAGGTATTGTTATTGGCATAAGTGCCTGCACCAATAACCGGACTGTCACCAATTCTGCCAAATTTTTTATTGGTAAGGCCACCGGTACTGGTTGATGCCGCCAAATCGCCATGCTGATCGAGGGCAACAGCACCAACTGTCCCGAATTTCTTATCTGTGTGGTCTAGCTGGACCACGTCATCCTTCATTGCTTGTTGCCATTGCTGATAACGTTGTTCCGTAAAGAAGTAATCTTCGTCTTCCATTGCCATTCCCTGGCTTTTTGCAAAATCTTCGGCACCCTTACCGGCAAGCATCACATGCCCGCTATGCTCCATTACTGCCCTGGCTACATGAACCGGGTTTTTCACGTGACTGATGCCACAAACTGCACCGGCTTCTAGTGTTTTACCGTTCATAATAGCTGCATCCATCTCATGTTGCCCTGTGTTACTGAACACCGCACCCTTCCCTGCATTGAACAACGGAAAATCTTCAAGGCTGGCAACGGCTGCCTCAACGGCATCCAGTGCACTTCCCCCGGCTTCAAGAATACTATACCCGGCATTGAGCGCGTTGTTCAACCCCTGTTCGTACTGTTCCTGCAATTGAGGTGTCATTGTACTTCTTAAAATAGTGCCTGCTCCGCCATGAATGGCAATTCCAAATTTGTTGCTCATAGTTTACGATTGTAACCAGCTGCAAAGCAACTAAAAAGAACCATACCATCCCAAGATTAGAATTGAGTTAGAAATATCAACATTTTTTCGAGAAAAATGACAGGGCAATACAGAATTGTTTTTCAGTTAACGCTGGCTTCATAATTTGTTAACGTCCTAAAAGCACCTTTGCCTCCTTTAAAGTACATCCCTCAAGCTTTTTAGCTATCTACATCGATGACAGGTAATGCAATAACCATATTAAAATTCCCTGTAGCATTGGCCGTGTTATGCCTCCTGTTTGCGTTTACACATAATCATAGCGCCAAAGCGCATTCCAGGATAAAATCATACCATCACAAGACATTAAAACATATCCCGGAACCCTCTGACATTGCCTTTGATAAGTCGACGAATCACTTGTTCATCGTGAGCGATCATGGAAAACTATTTGAATGTGACACTACGGGAACCATTATCAGGAAAGCACTGATTGAGGGTGACGATTTTGAAGGTGTTGAAATAAAGGACAGCTTCATTTATGTATCTGATGAAACCCCAAGGAAGGTGTATAAGTATCTTAAAGCCGATCTGTCGCTTGTAAATATATACCCAGTCAGTTGGGGTGGTGCCATGAATAAAGCCTACGAATCAATAACATGGAATCAATCAAAAAAATGTTTTGTACTTGTAGGGGAGCAACCGGCGATAATTGTTGAGTTCGACGAATCATTTAAAGAACTAGCCAGGCACCCCTTTAAGGAGGCAAGCTGCGTTTCAGGGGCAAGGTGGTATAATGGAAAATTGTACTTGCTGAATAGCATGGACGCTTGTATTTATACCTGCGATCCCATCACCTACGAAGTGCAGGAATCCTATACCGTAAACATGCTCAACCCAGAAGGCATTGCTTTTGACGACGCCGGAAAAATGCTACTGGTATCTGATGATGCCCAGGCGTTACATTATTTTAACAAATTAAAAACTGCTCAGTAAACAATGAAAAAACAATTACTCTTACTTGCTGCCGGAACAATTTTGTGCGCGTCCGCTCAGGCCCAATATTCCGAATTCGGGGGCGATAATAGTAACGATGTAGCCAGCAAATTCACGCTTAGTTCCGATAATAATTTACTGGAAATTGGCGGACGTGTTTCAGGTTATTACGAAAACCGTTTCCTGAAAAACGGGCAGGAAAACAAAAAGCACAATGGTTTTGCTTTTAAAGACATTGACCTCGATTTTTATGGGAAGACCTCTGGCAAATTTGAATATGAGGTTCAATTGAGTACGCTGGACATAGTATCGGCTGCGGCGGTTGCAAATACGTTGAGCAGTCCGGTTGCGCAAACCGGATCTAACTACAACCCCAACCCTTACAACCCGGGTTTCAAGGCTGCCTATCTTCAATACAAAGGGTGGCCGGTGCATATAAAATTCGGCTACGACAAGCTTCCCTACTCACAGGGGTCCATCAGTGATGTATGGAGAACACCAAACTGGAGCCATGCCAACCTTATTGGCGGAGATTTCTTTTCCCGTCGTGATATTGGCGTTACCCTGAACTCCAGAGTATGGAAAAACCGCATCAACCTGTATGCCGGTGCTTACTCAGGACTGGGTGAAACCTTCTTCGAATATGGTGGTGATGCCAGTGGAAAATTTGAATACATTGGTCGTGCGGAGTTTTGCTGGCCAGGCAAAATGAAATATTCTATTGTAGACGGTGATATTGCCCAGAAGCCAACATTCCGCGTTGCAGTAAATGCCCGTTATATGGATAAGACGCAACCAGCAGGCCGTTCAGTTTACGCCGACATACCTGATGCGCCGGGGCCATATGGCACTAAAATGCTTGACGGCAAACGCCTGGCCTATGGTGCCGATGCCATTATTAAATACAGGGGCCTCTCAGCAACACTCGAAGGGCACATTATTGATTTGAAACCAACAAACGCATCCGACGCTTTATATTATGGTACCCCGGCTTCCTTCAATAAAGGTGAGGTAAAGGCTGGCGGAATTGTTACCGGTGTCAATTATAATTGGAAGAAATTAAAATCGGTAATTTCTATTAACTATGAAAGCTTCAACGCCAACGACTTGATTGATGGGCACGAAGAGTGGTTATATATCGGGTACGCATATACAGTTGGTGGTTTTAACTCCGTGATTAAGGCCGAATACTATATTCCTATGAAGGAAGATGTTAACCTCGATCCATTAAAGTACTCTGCACAATTGCGTATTGGCTATCAGGTTGTGTTTTAATTAATTAGCTTTTAAAAAAAAGAAAAACGAACAATGAAAAAATTAATATTTTCAATTATAACATTGACCATAATAGCTGCGGGCTGCGTAAAAGACCGGCTCCAGTCGGCTGTCGTAATTGGCCCGGTAACCAGCGACACCTTAATGTATTACTGGAACTTCAATAATGCAGACAGCAGCAACCACGACCCTGACTTCTTCGTGAATACCGGTGCCAGGTTCAACTACTATTGCAGCTACATAGATTATACTACGGGTTCACCACTCAACTTGCACATGGCAGCTGATTCAGGGAGCTGCCTTAGATTAAGGAATCCTTCAGATTCTGTTATATTCCACATGCCTACTACCGGATATGATAGCTTGACGCTCAGTTTTGCAGAGCGCCGTTCCAACAGTGGCCCTTCATCAAATATTATTACCTATACCGTGGACGGTTCACATTTTACTAATACAGCAATAGGCGCAAACACCTATACCATCGATACGCTCTTTAACCAATACACCTATGTATTGGGCGCCGACCCTGCAATTAATAATAACCCTAAGTTTGCGGTTAAGTTAACCTTTGCCAATAATAACACAGGAACAACCGGAAATAGCCGCATCGACAACTTTAGCCTGAAAGGAAAAAAGAGGTAGAATTATTTGAGCATATTGAATTGATAAAGCTAACGACGGTGCCACACTTAGTATAGTGTGGCACCGTTATAGAAATGACCAGAGTAGGTAATGCGCCGCTTAAGGTCGGACAGCAGGTAATTAAAAGAACGTTAACCAAGAATGCATTATTTATGAGTTTTATCAGAGCGATCTTATTGGGCATTTCCTATTGTGCATTCATAGGCACCTCTGCTGCCCAAACCGACACCCTAAGGGTAATGGCCTATAACGTATTGTACTATGGCAATGGCTGCCAGGGACCAACTGAGAAATTTCACGGGTACCTGAAAACCATTGTTGGCTATACAAATCCTGATATCCTTTCACTGGAAAAACTAGCTTCTATTCCTCAAACTCGCGATGACAAATCTGGGACTGCACCATTTGGGTTTGCGGACTCCATTTTGAAGTACGCACTTAATGCCGCATACCCCGGAAGGTACGCCTATTGCACATTTACCAATATTGCGCAAGCAAATAACCAGTCTGTGTTGTTTTACGACCAGCGCAAAATGGGCTTTGCCAACATTGTTTCTACTTACGTCAATATCACCGATTTCAATACTTACAAACTTTACTATAAAGGGGCTGATCTGCCGCGAACCCACGATACTACATTTTTATACTTAACGCTCAATCACGATAAGTCGGGCGACGAGTTTGAAAAAGTACGCGGCTTGCAGATAGAAGGCGAAATGGCGGGGATAAAAGCTCATTTCAAACACTTGCCAAACCTGATCAATCTGGGCGATTTCAATGTGCGCGAATCTTCAGAAGCATTTTACCAAACCCTAACTGCCTGTGAGGATACGGGGTTCCGTTTCTTTGATCCCCCATTCTTTCCCGACAAAAAACTGACCTATCCGGCCAACTGGGATCACGATGGAAAGTACTCATCCTATTTTACCACCTCAACGCGTGTTTCCGGCCCCAATTCTTGTGGCTCGGGTGGCGGTGGCAAAAACTGGTACGACCATATTTTTATATCATCGTGGCTGGTGAATAACGTTAACCATGTGCAATATATCCCCAACTCCTACCGCACCATAGGTAATGATGGCCAACGCTTCAGAATAGCTGTCAATAACGCAAATGCACACGCCAATACTTCCGCGCCGGCGGAAGTTATAGAGGCGATCTTCCAGTTTTCCAATAAGTACCCGGTAATGATAGATCTGGCGGTAACCAAAAACACATCGGCTACCCGTCCTGCTAACCCCGAAATTGCTGGAGTACCTGCATTGCTCAAAGAAGAAGTTAAATGGACTTTGCACCCAACTACAAATGAATCACACGGAAACACACTCGAACTCAATTTCCCGGAATCATTTGCAGGTCAGGAAGTCACTATAGAATTCATGGACAGCTCAGGCGCTTCAATACTGGCGAAGAAAAAGAAGATCAAAGACCAACCTGTCTATCCAGACTGTCCAAAGGAAAAAGGCACCTACACCGTAAAAATTATGGGTAAACATAATTTGATCCAGGAGTTTAAGGTGACGTTTTAGTGTTGGGTAAGGCTAGCGTCCTTCATGTTAAAGCACTCTATGATGAGTGCT